>NZ_JBXEJO010000047.1:0-78481 GCF_056837965.1 Bradyrhizobium ferriligni | reverse complement strand
CCGCGCATGTCATCCGCATCCCAACCCAAGGTATACGTCATGACCCAAGGCAGGAGCCGTATGCGGTAGTTCCGCACGTACGGATCTGGGCGGGGGGCACGGAGAAATCCGTGTCCCTACCGCGACCGCTAAAAAGCTCAGCTGTCGATAAGCTGACGAGCGTCAGGTTATCCGCCATTTCAAGGCTAGCGCGCGCCCAATCGCCAGGCGTGCTTCCCCCGACAACCTTGTCGCCAATCGGGAGCAACTTCAAATACGTCTAAGCAGTGGGTAAGGGCGGTTGTGGCGGATCGACCCGGGCCCTCAACACAATTTGTCGACCCGCGGTCGTGGGATTCAAGCTGGGTGCGAGATTTGCCGACGCCGTAGGAAAGCCTCGGGACATCGATCTTCGGTGCATCACAGTACATGCCGTATCCGCAAGAATAGGAGCATTTGTCCCGCCGAACTGCCAACACAGTAATCAACGGACGTCTCATGCGCGGAATGCACTGGCATAACGCGCTGCCGAGCGCGGCCCGACCCCAGATCAACATCAGTATCCATGGGCGCTCTCCACGGCCACGGCATCAGGCAAGCAGAACGACATTAAAGTTTTTCTGCAATAGCAGGAACGGGATCTAGCATCGATGCCTAATATCTAGATCCCAGAATATCCGTGGGTCGTGTCATCTGAACCTGCACCCCGGGGCATCTCGATCGCTTTGAACTCGGTCGGGCCGAACGTCGGCTCTCTGTTTGTTCGCGAGCCGTACGCAAGAAATTCGCAATCTTCAAGCTTGCAAGCGAGGTTACAGTTCAAGGTCATTCCTCGCCTCGATTTTGGATGAACAGACGGTGTGTATCGAGCGAACGCAAGATTGCGCCAGCCACGACTACATGAATCAGAACTGCGAACGTGCCAATGTCGTCCAGAGCGCGTGTCCTGTTAGTCGGCGCTCGCTCGATCCGCTAGACTCCGCCGGAACCGCTTGAGGGCTGCATCTGAAAAGGTCGTTGACCAAGGGCGCAACTCAAAGAATGGCTTGAATCTCACGTGAATGTAGATTCGCAACGAGAGGGCCCAATTTGTAGATCTGGATGCCATTCTCGCCGCCAGCGGGAGTGCGTTGGCGGATCTGAGCCGAGAACGCCGCGCCGAACCCTCCGTCTCCTCCGGCGCCACAGCTTCATAGCCCACGTCAGTGCCACCAAACGAGATAGCTGATCACTTGGGGTAGGAAGCGATGGCGACCATAAGAGCGTCGCGGCCCGTCGCCTAGCCCCCAACTGGTTCAGTCCTTTATCTGACGGTCCCTTGAACCGGCTTGTGAGTTGGAAACTGACTGCTCCTCTTGATATCCGTCTATGACGTTGTCTGAGACGCTCTCTGTTGCGACCTCTGCGAGCAAGTGGTCGCCGCCTCAGCGTTGTCTGCCGTATCCATCGCCTTACTCCTTATCTTGCGCGGTCTTCCGTTGGTCCGGAGTTGCCGTCCATATGCATTCACTATGCTTCCATCTGCGAACGGTATTTCCCCTCGATCGTGCCGCGGACTAGAACTGCTCAAATAGTTAGTCGTGGGCGACGGCATGCTGGAAAGCAAAGCTTCATCCGAATGCTTATGACAGGCTCAGCGGTATCAGAAGTGAGGCGCAGCCCGCAGCAAGTGCAGCTCTCCGGTGAGGGTCTCATTGCATTCTGGCGGATGAGGCGGGTTTAAAGCGGTATAAGGACTATTCGTCGTTATGTCTGATTTGGTCCCGTTTGCCACCCCGGAAAGTCGGCGTCGCCTCCTGCGGTGCCTGACCGAGGTTGCGTTTCTGGCTTGTGTTAAAAGCGACGTGGAGCGAGCGCAGCGGATTGCCAAGGGAATCGACGTTATCGCCCCGGGCGGTCGGGAGGCCGTCATGGCTCGCGTGCTCGTCGACTTGGCGGCAAACGACGTTGAAGCGGCGCTGGAGCGCCTCGATCCTCTTGCCCGCGCGAGTGATCCCTATGGAATGGCATTTCAGGCGCTGGCGCTTGGGGTTGTTGGACGCTTAAGCGAGCGGGACGCTGTGCTTCGGCGTCTTCCTCTCGACGATCAGGCGCTCGATGGGCTTTTTGCGGCGTTAGGTGGTGCAGCGAAGGTGCATACAGGAGGTTCAGTCAATGAGCGGTGTGAATGGAATCGTGGCGCTACTTGAGGCCGTGTCGCCGGCCAGCGGGAGGCCGGCGGCATCAAGGGCGCCGAGTGACTCGGTTGAGGCCTTTCGTGCGGCGCTCGATCGGCCGGTGCTGTCATCACCGAATAATGATCTTGCAGGGGGCGCTAGTCTTGCCCCGACCGACGAGGGGCCGATTGGTCGCGTCCGGGTGGCTGACGATATCCTCAGTGGAATGGACAAGCTGAGCGCCTCTTTCGGCGACGCTGCGAACGTCGCGGCCGGGGTCGCGGAAAGCTATGCTTCCGGGGAGTTCAGTTCGATTGAGTGGCTGAACGCGCAATCCACCCTGTCAGCCCTGACGCTGCAATACGATATCGCGTCGAAAGTGGTTGGGAAGGCCGTGCAAAGCCTTGATACTCTCCTGAAGAGCCAGTGAACAACCGTTATGTGAGCGTGACGTTGGTGTGGAAGCGCGCGTTGATACTTTTGGCGACGTTCGCGTTGGCGGGGTGCGGAGCAAAGATCGAGCTTTATCGCAATCTTCCGGCGCATGACGCCAACGAGATGCTCGCGTTGCTGATGCGGCACGGCATTGATGCCGAGCGGGTGGCCGAGCATAACGGGGGAGCCTCCCTGATTGTTTCGACGAAAGACGTGCCGCGTGCCATGAGTATACTGGATGGCGCCGGATTGCCTCGCGATCGGCTTGCCGACTTGGGCACTCTCTTCAAGAAAGAGGGTATGTTGTCATCGCCAACGGAGGAGCGTGTGCGATTTATCCATGGCACGACGCAGGAATTGTCGGAGACGCTCTCCAGGATCGATGGCGTGTTCAGTGCCCGCGTCCATGCCGTCCTGCCCGAAAATACGATCGACGATCGCGTCCCACCTGCTCCCTCAACTGCTGCTGTATTGGTCCGCTATAAGGCTGGTACTGCCGTTGATCAGATCGTACCGAAGATCAAGGAGTTGGTCGCAAATAGCTTGAAGGGCGTATCGTACGACGGCGTCTCGGTTACGCTCGTCGAGGCAAGTCAAAGCGATAGCGACTTGCCGCCACTTGATGCGCCTCCCGTCGCCGCCGAGGCCAGTGCTCGGCTCTATCTCCTGGTCGGACTCGTGGCTGGGCTGGTGATATCGCTAATCTGCAATGCAGCTCTTGCCTTTCTCGTGTGGCGAAAGCGTGTGAGCCACACAACAAATCCTGCGGCGCCATAGATCGATGCAAGCGAGCAATCCCGCGATGATCGCGACAGAATCGGCGGCAATTTCGGACAACTGGCTTCACAGGCCGTGGGCGGGGGCGATGATGCGCTGCATCGCCGATCCCGCGGCCGACTTCGATGACGCTATAGTCAAGGATTGGCCCGAATGGCTGCCGCGGGAGCCTGCACGGACAGATTCGTTCATCCGAATGAGACTTGGAAGTCGGCTGCTTCGCGATCAAGATAGAGGGGCGTCGGCCATCATCTCCGCTGGCCAGGCGCCGCGGACCCGGTTCGCATTTTTGCCGGTATCGGACGCCGTGCGCCTCATGTGCCTTGCTGCGGCGTGGACCGGGGCGCCCAGTCTTGTCGGGCAACTTCGCAACGCCGATGTCGTTGCAGCGCGTTCCGTCCTCGGAGAAGACGCCTTCGCGTTCGCTTTCGATGCCGCGCTGCTGCCACGACCGACCGCCGGACTGATGTCGGCTATCGGCGCTTCCAAGCTGCCGACCGGGCCTGCTGAACTGCTCCACTGCGCAGCTGCGATGTTCGGCCTCGCAATGGGCTGCATCCCGCATGCACTGCAGGTACGACTGAGATTACGCAGCCCTGCGTCGATCTGGACGGTGGCGGCTAATGCCTGTCGCAACGACAGTGCTGGAGAGGACGCCTTTCATGCGATGCGGCGGTTGGTCCGCAAAAGGATGGCTCCATGGTCGCACTGGTTCGATTGACGTCCGAGACGATCAGTGTTCTCGGACCAGGGCAAATCTTGCCGGCGGCAAGCGCGCAGGCACTCCTGCACGCCGAGCAACTGCTGACCCAGGCGCAGCGCGATGCAGAGGCGCTTGTTGAGGAAGCGCGCATGTCCGCAAGCAGGATTGAAGCGGCCGCCAGAGAAGCCGGGCTCAAGGAAGCGCAAGTGACAATTCAACAGCGCTTGGCCGCAATCGCCGTAGAGTCGCTGCGGGTCATGGAGCAAAACAAGGAAAGGATCGTGGACCTCGGCCTGCAGATCGCCCGCCGGATCATCGACACGACGGCGCCAGACGAGACCGCGGTGCAGATCGCACTGCGAAGCCTGCGCGTCGCGGGCCATAGCCCTGTCGTTCGGCTGCGAGTGGCACCGTCGCTGGTCGAGACGGTTCGCGGGCGGGTCGACGAGATAGTCCCGGCGGTCACGTCACGCGCGGTCGTCGAAGTGATTTCTGATCCGCGGATCAATGATGCCGGGTGTATTCTCGAGACCGATGCCGGCCTGGTCGACGCGACGATCGAAAGCCAGCTGACATTGATCGAAAGCGGCCTTCGCAAAAGCCTGGAGGCGTCGAAGTGATCTCGGAGACAGCCGAGCCGTCGACGGCGGTAGATCCCGTAGGTTGTTCGCATGAAAGCATCGATCGGTTCTTCCGGCTCGCGAACAGGGCGGTCGAGCAAACGCCGACGATGAATGTCCGTGGTCGCGTCCTTCAAGTCGTTGGAACAATCATCCGTGCGACGGCTCCTGGCGTGCGTATCGGGGATTTGTGCGAACTCCACGATCCCAAGAATGACCGTGAACTGACCGCTGAGGTCGTCGGTGTTCAGCGCGATGTTGCCGTTCTGACGCCGCTCGGGGACATGCGGGGACTTTCTACCCTCACGGAGGTGATTCCGACGAGCAAGGCCCTGCTGGTGCCGGCGGGCTGGAACTTGCTAGGTCGGGTGCTTGACGGCCTTGGCCGCCCGCTGGATGCAACCACTCATGGGCCCATGATCGCAGAAGCCCACGTGCCGGTTCATGGCAGCGCACCAGATCCGCTAATCCGGCGTAGCATAGATCAGGTTCTTCCGGTCGGTATACGGGCGATCGATGCCCTGCTGACGTGCGGGGAAGGGCAACGCGTCGGTATCTTTGCCGCTGCAGGAGCCGGCAAAAGTACACTGCTGTCGATGCTCATACGGGGCGCTGACGTTGACGTCGCGGTGATAGCACTTATCGGCGAGCGCGGACGGGAGGTGCAAGAGTTCATCACGCAGCTCGGCTCGCAATCACGAACCAAAGCGGTTTTTGTTGTCGCGACGTCCGACCGACCCGCCATGGAGCGCGCCAAGGCGGCCTATGTGGCCACGGCAATAGCTGAATGGTTTCGCGATCAAGGCAAACGCGTGCTGCTTCTCATGGATTCGCTAACGCGTTTTGCGCGGGCACACAGGGAGATCGGCCTCGCAGCGGGTGAGCCACCGACCCGGCATGGTTTCCCGCCATCCGTGTTCGCGACACTGCCGCAACTGTTGGAACGTGCGGGCAACAATGCGCGCGGGTCGATCACGGCCTTCTATACCGTGCTTGTCGAGGGAGATGACATGACTGAACCCATCGCCGACGAAACGCGCTCGATCCTTGATGGCCACATTGTGCTCTCGCGTGCCCTGGCTATGTCGAACCACTATCCTGCCATCGACATTCTTGCGAGCGTCAGCCGCGTCATGAGCATGATCGTGGCTCCGCAGCATGAAAGCATGGCACGGAGACTGCGGGAGTTGATGGCGAAATACCAGGAGGTCGAACTCTTGATTCGTGTGGGTGAATACAAGAACGGAACCGACGCACTCGCGGATGAGGCGATCGCCAGAAGGAACGAAATACAGAGTTTCCTGCGCCAATCGACAAGCGAGCAGATGGACTTCGAGGCCACGCTCCAGGAGCTTGAAACATGCGTGGGATGATCTCGGACGCCGTGCCCCGTCTCCTGGAGCTGCGCAAATTGCGGCATCATCGCCAGCAAGATATTCTCCGGGCGCGGCAGCTGGCCCTGGAGGACGCTGCCGCTGCTGTCGAGACCGCCGCCAAAAATCACCGCGCCTGGCGGCAAAAGCGTGTTCGGCTTGAAGCTGCCCTTTATGATTCCGTCATCGGAGAAACCGTCGCTCTCGGCGATCTTGTCGGTCTGAAGGCAAAGATGACCTCTCTGCACGATCACGACCAGCTGCTCGAAAAGGACATTGAGAAGGCGGTCGCGGCAGCCGATCTGGCCCGGCAGGCTCGCGACGAGGCATGCAACATCATGCGTCAAACAGGCAAGCAATTCGATAAGTGCGATCATCTGGCGCGCGCGTTGCGCGATGCCGCGATGGGAAGGCCGGAGCAGGTTTGCGATAACAGGGCCGCCGTGGACACGCCGCGAGCAGGGGCGGCCTTGGAGTTCGAATAATTGCAGGGATGCGAAGGCTAGGGGAGGAGATCAGGCGAGCGTCGATAAGGCGTTGGATATGGCGGGTCTAGTAGGTCGATCTCATCCATGGTGCATCGGATCCTGCGGTTTACGTCGATGCAGATCGTGCGGGTAGGCTGATGGCGATACGCTCGACCGACCGTCCCGCTGGCACGATCGCGTGTGCCTGTCATCTAGGCCAAAGACTGCGGGTTTCCGACAGACGATCGAAAAAACATCAGAGTCACTGTTGCGATCCGGGCGAGTTGGCTTTGAACGCAGCTAATCGGCGCGGAGGGTTCAAATTTGCTACTCTGGGTTTGAAGGCGGGCCGGCAGTCTGCCTCGGGGCCGGAGCAAGCCATCGTCAGCAGCGTGTTGCGCCTCTGGCTATGGACTGGCATTTCACGGGGCAACTCGCGCTAAGTTGATCAGATGAAGCCACTCGACAAACTGCTGACCATCGCGACCGGCCGTAACGACATTGTTCTGGTGACGTTGCTGATCACGATCGTTTTCATGATGATTATTCCGCTTCCGTCAGTACTTATGGATGTGCTGCAAGCGGTCAATCTGGGAATTGCAGCCCTTCTGCTGATGGTGGCGGTCTACATCAGGTCGCCACTCGCATTCGTCTCATTTCCATCGGTGCTTTTGCTGGCAACGCTGTTTCGTCTGGCGCTCGGTATTGCGGCAACTCGCACCATCCTGCTTCATGCGGAAGC
The DNA here is from genome assembly GCF_056837965.1 of Bradyrhizobium ferriligni. Lineage (NCBI taxonomy): Bacteria > Pseudomonadati > Pseudomonadota > Alphaproteobacteria > Hyphomicrobiales > Nitrobacteraceae > Bradyrhizobium > Bradyrhizobium ferriligni. Next base: position 71,229 of record NZ_JBXEJO010000047.1, on the reverse strand, counting down.
TGGCCAGATCATCAAGACCTTCGGTAACTTTGTCGTAGCCGGTAATCTCGTCGTAGGCGCCGTTACCTTCTTGATCATGACAATTGTACAATTTGTCGTCATCACCAAAGGATCAGAGCGCGTTGCTGAAGTCGCTGCACGTTTTTCTCTGGATTCCATGCCGGGAAAGCAGATGAGCGTCGATGGCGACTTGCGGGCCGGCAGCATCGATATGCGAGAGGCACACAGGCGCCGTGTTGCCATCGAGCGCGAAAGTCAGTTGTACGGTGCCATGGACGGCGCCATGAAGTTCCTCAAAGGGGACGCGATCGCAGGCCTGATCAGCATTATCGTGAACATCATTGGCGGGATCGCGATTGGTTCACTCCAAAAGGGAATGGGATTCTCGGAGGCGCTTGAAGTCTATACGACCTTGACCATTGGCGATGGTCTCGTCGGTCAGATTCCGGCGTTGTTCACCTCGATCACGGCAGGATTTATCGTCACGAGAGTAAGCTCCGAAGACAACAGCACAGACCTCGGCAATGCAATCGGCGATGAACTGAGTGCGCAACCACGTGCACTCATGGTTGGCGCATTCATGCTCGTCCTGTTCTCCCTTGTGCCCGGCTTCCCGACATTGATTTTTATGGTTTTGGCAGCAGCGGTGGGTGGGGCTGGCTGGCTGCTGCAGCGTCGTGGCCAGCTATTGCGCACTGACTCGCACGGCCATCCACTCAGTGGGGGAGCGCTGTCGACGAGTCCGACTGAGGCCTCTGAGGCAAACAAGGCAGGCGGCAATGGCATCATGCTTACTGTGCCCCTGATGATCGACGTTGACCGGGATATCGACACGATGATCCAGCCGGACGTGCTTGATAAAGCGTTGGTGGCCACGCGGCAGGCGCTGATGCTCGATCTTGGCGTTCCGGTTCCAGCGATCAATGTCCGAATAAACCAGGATTGTCACAAGGGCGAATATATTATCAGGCTAAATGAAGTTCCATACGGATCGGGACGATTGCGGCCTCAACACGTCCTGGCGCGTGATACTGCCGAGGGCCTCGAAATGGTGGACATTCCATGTGTCGCGGAAGAGCCGTCATTTCTGCCTCAGATCGAGACCGTCTGGGTTGATGTCGCACATCTCGAGTCGCTGCGAGCGGCAGGCATCCCGTATCTGGAATCAGCCCAGATTCTCTCCTGCCATGTTGGTCTAATCGTACGTCGGCACGCCGATGAGTTCATCGGTATCCAGGAAACGAAAGCGCTTTTGAAACAGGCGGAGGGATCCTTTCCGGAACTCGTGAAGGAGGCGTTGCGCCTGGTCCCTCTGCAAAAAATTGCGGAGGTGCTGAAACGGCTCGTTTCGGAGCAGGTTTCCCTGCGAAACATGCGCGCTATCCTCAACACATTGGTCCAATGGGGACAAAATGAGAAGGATACAGTCCTGCTGACCGAGTATGTGCGTGGTGCGCTCAAGAGGCAGATCTGCTTTCAACATTGTGCCGGTACGAATCTGTTGCCGGCCTACATTTTGACGGCGGAGGTGGAAGATACTGTGCGCAAGTCAATTCGACAGACGTCTGCCGGAAGCTATCTCGCTCTCGATCCGCAGACCACGCAACAGATCGTTGGCAGGATAAAAGATGCCGCCGGCATCCTTGAATCGCTGCCATACAAGCCCGTGCTACTCACCTCGATCGATATCCGTCGATACGTCCGCAAGCTTGTCGAGGCCGATTTGTACGAGCTCCCGGTGCTCTCCTATCAGGAGCTTACTCCCGACATCTCCGTCCAGCCCTTGGCGCGAATTGCGTTGCAGTGACGAACATGCCAACGGAAACGAATGTTCTGACCGGTGAACAGGCCAAGCTCACTTTGCGCGTCCTGTCCGGGCCGAACCTGGGCGCGGAGACATGGCTGGGCGAGGGAACGTGGCTCATCGGTAGCCATGATACGGATGACCTCACCTTCGGCGATCCGGAACTCGTCGGGTCGCATATTCGTGTCGTTAACGAGTCGGGGAAAATCCAGATCACTGCGTTCGCACCGGGCATGCTGATCAACGGTAGGGAGTGCACTACCAACACTCCGACTTTCATTGATCCGTTTACCCCGGTTCGTGTTGGCCGCACAATCTTTAGCCTCAGCCCTGCCGGGCTCGGCCTTCCTGAGGGGGATTCCGTGCTCGAGCGCCAGGGGGTGGATGCGAGAAGGGCCGCTTCAGATGCGACTGAGTCATTGGGTTTGGGCAGCCGGCGAACACGTCTCGCGGTGGGCTGGATATCGTGGCGATTGCGGCTTGGGGCAGTGGTTTGTGGCCTTCTCGTGATAGTAGGTGGCGCTTGGGCAGCGATGGACCGGCTCCACTCCCGGGCGCTTTCTGCCGCTCCGGGGATTCAACCGATCGAGACCCAGACGGCTGATCTTCGTGGGCTGGACATTGCACCCGACGTCAATACTCCGTCGACTGCCGGCAAGCTGGCGATCGACCTGGAGCCCGGAGAGAATACCAACAAGAGCCAGTCTGGCTGGCAAGACCCCAGGCGTGCGGCTGAGCTTGCAGCAAAGCGACCGGCCACTGCCAAATTATCTGACGCAAGGCTCATCGATCTCGCAGCTACGATCTTACACGCGTTTGATATCGACGGTCACGTTCGCGTAGAAGGTGCTGGCGAACTCACAGTGATAGGGTACGGTCGGAGCGATGCCAAAGTAGACGCGGCCCTTCGTCGTCTGCAGCAGGACATCCCGGGCATCTACAAGACCAATGATGAAGTGGCAACACCAGATCGCGCACGCGCTTTTCTGCTGGGGGCGGCGTCCGCAGAACTCCGTCGGTCCATCCGCATCACCGTAAGGCCCGATGTCGTATCCGTATCCGGAGCGCTGGCCTCGGCTACATACGATGAGTGGAAGGACGTTGCCGCTCGGTTCGAGGAAAGATTCAAGCCCTATATCCGGCTCGCGTCGCGGTGCGAGCTGATGGTATTGCCCGCGGTGCGAGGGGTGCACCTGGGCCGCGCACCTTTCGTTGTGGTTGAGAGCGGAGCGCAGTTGAAAGTGGGCGACAGCATCGATCACATCGGCAAGATTGCTGCCATCGACCACGACGGACTTATCGTGCGTGTCGGAGAATCGAACCTTCGCATGCTCTATCGAGGCGCCCCTGAGTGGTTAACCGAGGATGATCAACGGTGAAGAGGATTCCATCGTGCTTGAGCTGGAAAAGAAGCTGCTAAACGACGTTGATGGCTCCAGCAGAGCTGCCATCAATGAAGACCTCCAGAACTGGAGGCGGTCTCTGAAACGTGACATCGATAGCGGCGTCACGACGCGGCAGTTCGAAGTACTGCAGGCGCTGCTCGAGGCAATAGATTGCGCGACAGAAGTCGTTGATGCTACATGGATGGGGCATCACCGCGAAATAGTTCGCTGAGTAATGAGAGGTGAAATGGATTTCGGCAGCATAACCAGCTCGATTGGGCAATCCGTTGCCCAATCGGAACGCAATGTGAGAGAACGTATCGCAACCATGAACCCGGACGACACAATGGATCAGCTCCGGTTTCAGCTCTCAATGAGCAAGCACACGACGCTGTTGAACTTGAACTCCACCATCATCAAGGCGGTTCACGACGCACTCAATGGTATCATCCGGAATATTGCCTGATCTTCATCGGTAGGTTTGGTCGTTCGGTGCCGGCACGATATCCGGGCTGATAGGCGAGTCCGGATATCCTGATCAAGCTTGAATCGACCGAGCGAAATCGAACGCGACTGATGTCACCTAACTTCCTGCAACTTCGTCATCTCCGTTATTTCCTGGGCATCGTGGATGCTGGTAGCTTTACGGGGGCGGCAGGCATGCTGCACGTGGCGCAGCCTGCCCTCAGCCAGCAGATGACCGCCCTTGAAGCTGAGCTTGGCGTCGAACTGCTCCAGCGCAGTCAACGCGGCATTCGTCCAACTGCCGCAGGCGAAATCTTCTATCGTGAGGCGGCATCGATCATTGGGCAGGTGGAGCAGCTGGGCCGCGTCGTCCGGTCGGTGGCGGGAGAACCGGAAGGGCTGGTAAGGCTTGGTATGTCATCGGGATTTGCGGTGTGCTGGGCTTACGACTTTTTGGAAGCCTGCCGGGTGATTCTGCCGAAAGTGCATCTCCGTCTGGTTGCAGGTGACATTCTGCGCATGAGATCGCTTATTGCATCCCGTGCGCTCGATCTCTGCTTCCTTCTGGAAGATGAGCCTATCCAGGGTCTATCCCGGCAGCCGCTTTTTCATCAGCCACTATCGCTGGTTGGACCTCTGTTTGCCGAAGACGTCACGCATACCATTTCGCTCGAGCGGCTGGCTCACCTTCCTCTTGTGCTGCCGACACGGCCCAACACAGTTCGCAGCGCGTTGGACCGCGCGTTCCAAGGGGTCGGCTTGACTCCCAATTGCATCGCGGAAGTCGACACGTTCGCCAGTGCGCTCTCCCTGGTCAATGCAGGCATCGGCAATGTGATCGTTCCGAGGGTCGTCTTCTCTGATATACCGGGACATGGCCGTCTGAGGCTGATCACGATAGATCCGCCGATCCATGTAACGGCATGCCTGATCTCTTCCGGCAATACTCCGCTGCCGTTCGCCGCACAGGCGGTAGCTGACCTCCTGGCAACCCATGTGGACCTTGCGCTTCGAAAGGACAGCAAAGAGAAGGAAGGCTCATTGCTATAGAGGGTACAACCAGTGTGAACCCCGGCCCGAAGTGGAATTCGTCCATCATCGACTAACTCTGAGACTTCCAAACGCCAGCGTGTTGCCGAACGGCGATCGCCCCACGATCCGGCCAGCAAATAGTCGAAGCCTAGCTGCAACCTGGAATCTTGCTGGTTGGACTGAGGTTTCACTGGCGCCCGATCGCCGAGGGACGAAATGTTCGTCGATACAAGTTGCGATTGCGACGACAGTGAAGCTCGCCTGCCGCGGCCCGCGTTCAAAGAAAAGCCCGACGAGCAGCCATCCGACCTGCTGCCCGGAGCCGAGCGGCGAGTCATCGCCCGTGCCGGCAATCGATGGGACTGTCTGACCGGCTACGCCGATGACGGTCTTGCGCCGATCGACAGCAGCCTTCCAGTCGTCACTGGATACGTACTCTGATCAAGCAGAGCGTTCCGATCGGGGGACTCGCTTCGCGCCAACTATCAATCGAGTGCGCCTCGCATATTGCCATCGAGCAGGGGAGATACCAGGGGCTCAGGAAAGGTTCTGGGTACCGAAATTGAGCCGGTGACGGCCGGGATTGCCAGCTCTCGCCGAACCCTCGCAGCTTGTTCGCGCTTTGGTGAGGCAGCCTCTCGTTGCGGTCCGGGCGTGAGCTGGCGGCCGAGCTCGGGCGCCAGCGATTCGAACTTCGCCCGCAACTCGTCGGTTAGGGCTCGTGCCTCTGCGTCACCTTGAAGCACCATAGGATTGAGTAACACCAGGAGCTCAGTTCGCTCTTTGGTTTGTTCAGTACGCCGGAATGCCGCTCCCAGAAGCGGAATGTTCATCAGCAAAGGCAGCCCAGAATCGGCCCGAGAGGTACTATCCTGCATCAACCCACCAATCGCTATCGTATCCCCGTTTCGTGTGGATACGGTGCTCTGCAGGCGGCGTAGCGAAATCACAGGAGACTGGATGCTGGTGAGCTTGTTCTTGTTGGCGGTACTAACCTCCTGAAAGGTGTCGAGTGTGACACTACCGCCGGCGCCTATTCTCGGCGTAACAGCCAAAATTACTCCTGTGTCACGCAGTTCGACGTTGCTGATGATCGGCGAGCTCTCGCTTGCCGGGGATTGGGATGATCGGGACAAGATTGGGACCTGCTCGCCGACCTGGATCGTCGCCGGCTGATTGTCGACCGCGAGAATGCGTGGCGCGGATACAACCTTGACGTCCGCCACCTCGCTCAGCGCATGCAGCACAACGTTGGCACTTGTCCCGGGAAACACATAGGACAAGCCACCTTTTGGAACGGCACCCAGGCCACGAGAGGACAAAAGATAGTCCACCCCGTACCCCAGGCCGTCGTTTAGCCGGACCTCCGCGACGATTGCCTGGATGAGAACCTGACGAGGCTTGACATCAAGACGACGGATCGCGGCATCGATGATCTTGGCATCGTGCGGTGCCGCCAGAATAACAAGCGCGTTCTGGCTGCGATCCGCCTGGATCCGCACCGGCGCCGATAAACCGAGACTGGCCGGGACCACTACCGCTTCGTGCTTTGCTTGCACCGTCTGCGTGTTCGAGGCGGAGTCTGCGTTCGGCGGGCTGGACCGGTTCGGAAGAAGGTCTGATCGACTGGCCAGGCTTGCCACCGGCACCTTGTCGGACTCTCCATCGGACTGTGCGGGCGCTGCTGCAACGCTCGGGTCAGCGCCGAGGATTTGCGCCAGCACCTGAGCCACTTCCGTCGCCCTTCGGTACTTCAGGGGCCGCACTTGAACGTTTGCTGCTGCCTTCGACGTTCTGTCCAGCTTCTCGATTGTCTCACGCGCGTGCTGGAGTGCCGCAGGGTCGTCGGCAACTACAAGAATGCCGTTCAACCGCTCCAGTGATGCAAACCGGACTCGCGTCGGACCCTGAGCATTCTGATTGAATAGAAAATTGAGGTCTTTCTCGACTGCGGCGGGACTTGCCTGAGCCAGGGTATACAGTGCAAAGGACTTGTGGAGCATGCTATCGATGTCCAACAAGGCTATGAGTTCACGCGCGGAACTGACGCCACCGGGCGGGCCGCTGATCGCAATGCCTCGTTGTCCGGGGGCGGGCGCCAAATGAACGTTTTCCTCGACGTTTGGTCGGATGACCTTGATGACCTCGACTGGGTCGACATAACGAACGGGAATTACCTTAACATCGCCGCGCCCTCCGTCGGCGAGATCAGCCAGGCGCGCCACCCTGACTCCCCGGTCACCTGCCGCCAGTCCGTAACCAGACTTTCCCAGCACTTCGTCCAGAAGCCGCGGAACATCACCCGCCGGAACCTTGCCGGAAGTCCGGAGCGTTATCTTTCCCTCTACGCCTGAATCGATCACAACGGGCATGGCCAAGATATTGCCGACGACGTCATTCACGACCCGCCGAATATCAGCATTGACGTAGTCCAGACTGACGCGTGTGCTATTGGTGGTGACCGGTAGCCGACGCTCCGAGGTTTCGGCAGGCGGGGCGGATGGCTGGGTCAACACTTCAAAGCCCCCCGCGAGCGATGCGCTCTCCGAGTATGTAGGTTCGGACACCTTCCGAATGCCGCTCGGCGGGTTCAGTAGAACGCTGCGCTCAGCCGTCGAGCCTGCGCATCCGGTGAGGAGTAGACAAAGAAACGTGAGTACCGTGGAGCGCGAAGGGGGGCACACTTGTGGAAGATGTGCATTCATTCAATGTTTCCATGTGCCAGCGCAAAGCCATCCTCTGGAGCTTTGGCAGCGCGAGCGATATTGGGCCTGGCGCTCAGCGGCGAAACTTTCCCGAGGATAAGACAGATAGCAGCTTGATGATTCTTCCGAGTGTCAGTACCGGAGACCCGCCAAGCTGCAAATTAATTCATCGATATGGGGCCATAACGGGAAGTGACGGAGCTGCGAGTGCTCCGTGCTTTGACCACACATTGATGGTCGCCTGGATAAGCAGGAGCGGTATTCACCACGCGGCACGTTTCGATGAGTTGTTGCCAATCTCGGCTGTTACGGGTGAGCCGCGAGATCGCGGACGCAAACCGGACCAACCCTTGCCAGGCAGTCAAACTCCGCTGCCATTGGCTCCAAAACGGCGCGTTGTATGCCGTCGTCGGCTGAACGAGCGCGATGATCATCGATCTCGTCAAGCATGACCACCCAAGTGCCGTCGGCCGCTCCCGCATGACTAGTACAAGCGGGCTGCTCTCGCGACACACTCACTTGATGCGCCGGAATTTGACGCACGTAAGATCGTGCCGCGCTTCAGATGATGAGGCGTCATGTCAGAAATTATCGATCTGCTTAGCGGCGGCGTAGCTGTCCTCGCAGCATAGCTGACATGGCCCACCAGCAGAACCGCTATGATTGTGGCGTCTTCGTGCTCGACGCGACGCGGACGCTGGTTAGACGTTCGGCGGAAGGACAGCAGCCAGAGCAGCTGCGCCTTAACAACATCGGCGCAGATCGGCAGGCCTTGCGGGATCGACTAGGCGCTTTTCCCGGGTTGGGCTGACCAAGCTGACGGGAATATTAAGCGGCGCCAAGTCCTTGAGAATCCGCCCTCGTTCATGAAGGAGATCAGGCGGCCGTTCAACAACCATATGGATCGGGCCTGGCCCGATCGTTGGGCTGCGCCATAGCGCGATCAGCTGGACCGATATCGAAAATGTATTTGCTTCTGAGCGGCCCTAAGCAGATCAAAGGGGTGGAAGGAAGTGCCTTGTGCTGAGCGGCGCATACCTTCCTCTTGTCTCCGGAGTACAAGGTCGTGATTGGTGGCTGGAGCGATGAGCCGCAGTGCTGCAATGCGCGAAATGAGCTGTCTGCATGACATTTCAGCGTGCCTGTTCCTGCGGCGCGTTTGACGTCTGGAGAAGCTGCGATGGAGCTGCCTTGATGAAGGTCCGTGACAGCGCTTCGATGTCGGCAATCGCGCCATGTGACCGCCCGCCCCCGCGCGTGCTCGCGGCCCGGAAGCCTGTGCCTGGTGCGGATTACGAGCGCTTTCGGCGACGACTCGAAGAGGCCGCTCTGGATGACCGCGAGTCGCCTGCGGATGGTTCCGGCTGCACGAAGCTCGGCAACGATCAGCATGATCCGGTGGCGATGGGGAGCGTTGCGCCCTCCTGCGTGCCCGTCGTCTCGCACGAACCCGTCATGCTGGATTATGCACAGGATCCGGGAGTGGACGGAGAGCCTTCACGTTCCACAGAGCTCGCTGAGCTGGCGGAGGCGATCGTTGAGCGCATTTTGATATGTCCGGACCGCAGGGGGGGCGCGACGGCGTACATCACGTTGAATCGCGTCGTGTTTGGAAGCGCATGTGTGTTCGTCAGATGCCGCGACGATACGCTATCTCTCTCCATCGTCTCCGACCACCTTAGGTCCATCTTGCAATTGCGAGGCCAAGCGTTTGCGCGCCACTTGTCTGATCGGCTCGGCATGCGCGTCATGATTGCAGTCGTTGGCCGAGGCTGGCTGGAAGAGGGCTGTCATTGGCACTCTTCCGGTTCGGAGGCGACATTCCACTACAGCGCTGAGAAGCGCTCATGATCGATCTTCCCCGCTATGAGGGACGCGATGTTGTCGCAATATCGCGAATTGCGAGTCGTCTTCCGCTTGCTTTCAGTCTCGCCGGCATCGAGGTGCAGGCGGTCATGGCCGATTCAACGCATCGGCACATCCCGGTGCCAAGTTATACCGTGGTAGTGAATGTGCAAGGCCACAAAATCCGCCTCGCATTAGGGGCAATGCTCCTTCCGCAGCTGGCCGTAGAACGATGGGCGGAGATCACCACACTGTCTCCTGGCCACGGCCTGGGTGAGATATTGTTTGATATCGTTCTGCAGGATCTGGCGATCGAGGTGGAGCGATGGTGCGGTCTGCGGCCGACCTGGTCCTGCTCCGACGTCGCGGCCCCGCGTCCCCACGCGTTCAAGATCGTTCGGCTGGAGCAACCGAACGATCTGGTCGGTTTGGTGGAACTCGATGGTGAGGGGCTGCAGTTGGTCGCCGACTGTTCCTCCGACCTGCCGGTCGTAGCCGCAGCGCTCGACGAGCTTCCGCTTCTTCTGGATGTTCGCATTGCTCCCATCAGCCTTGCCGTGGCGGAACTACAGCGACTTGCGCAAGGTGACGTCATCATGCTCGACAACCAATCGGTGGGCAAGGATGGCGCGATGAGCGTTGTCGCGCACCTCTCTAACAATCCCTGGTTTCGTGCCTCGATCCGGGATTGCCGCCTCTCTGTCCAATCAGTAGTGGATCGTTTGATGGATAAGCCGGAGTTCCTCCCGTCTGAAAGCCTCGACAGCCTTCATCTGACCGTCGATGTGGATGTCGGACGTTTGACCATGCCGCTCGGACAGCTTCGTGAACTCGCTGTGGGCCAGGTCATCGATCTTGGCTTTGATGCAACCACTAACGTTTCTCTGCGCGTCAATGGCCAAGTCGTCGCGACGGGTGAGCTGGTGCGTATTGCTGAGCAGACCGGGGTGCGCCTGCTGGATCTGCGCTTGCCTCGGGCTGAGCGATGAATAAGTTTCCCGATCCGGCGACGCTTGTCGTCCTGATGGGAGCCATCGCGGTCCTCCCCTTCGTTGCGATTACGGTAACGTCCTACGTAAAGCTTGTCGTTGTCTTTGGGCTGCTGCGCAATGCACTCGGCGTTCAGAATATCCCACCGAACATGGCCTTGAACGCGATCGCTATCTTACTTTCGGCCTACATCATGCAGCCAGTGGCGAAGAGCGCGTATCAGGCTCTGCGTGATAGGCCAATCGCGTACCAAACGTTCGGAGAATTGGTCGACACGATAGCCATAGGTGCCGAGCCGGTTCGTGACTTCCTCATCAAAAACACGTCCACGACAACACGTCATTTCTTCGTCAATGCCACGCACAAGTCGTGGAGCAAGGAAGACGCGGCTGACGTGGTCGACAACGCATTTTTGATCTTGATCCCGGCCTTCATCACGTCCGAACTGGAAGAGGCATTCAAGGTCGGATGCTTGCTGTTCCTCCCCTTCATCGTTATCGATCTCGTTATCTCCAACATCCTTCTGGCGATGGGCATGATGATGGTTTCACCCATGACGATATCCCTGCCATTCAAGCTGTTCTTGTTCGTTGCCGTGAACGGGTGGCAGCGCCTCATCCACGGCCTCGTCTTGTCCTACGCAGGACCGGCGTCTTGAATTCCGCCACGCTCGTCAACGTCGCCGTCGAAGCGCTTACACTGTCGGTTGTGCTGTCCTTGCCGGCAGTCCTCGTCGCTACGATAGTGGGACTGATCATCAGTCTCATCCAGGCCATGACTCAGATTCAAGAGCAAACACTTTCCTTCGCTGTGAAGCTGATAAGCGTAAATCTTGTCCTGGTCGCCACCGCGAGCTGGTTTGAGGAGCTTGGCCGGTATACCATGCGAATCTTCGACAAGATCGGCGCAGTGTAGGCGTTGGAGCTCGAGCGGGTCATCGATTGTCCATCGCGTGCGGCATCTGCAGGAAGAACCGCGGCCGCTCTTCATCATCCTGGTTGTCCTTTTATGTTGTCACTTGATCCGGATGAGATGCGTACCGCCCTCGTTGTTCTTGTGCTCGCGGTGGCGCGCATATCGGGCATGATGCTGGTCGTCCCAGTCCTCGCGCGCAATATGGTGACAGGAATGGCACGCAACAGCGTGATCATCGCATTGTCGTTCCCTGTAATAGGACGCGCCTGGACAACAAGGCCTGAGGACCTCGACTTTGCCAACCTGACGCTGATCCTGGGCCTCGGACTGAAGGAACTTCTGCTCGGGCTTGTACTCGGCTTGCCAGTTGCCGCCGTCATGTGGGGCGTCGAGGCGTGCGGCACGTTCATTGACAACCAAAGGGGTGCAACGATGGCCAGTCTGCTCGATCCGGCAAGCGGCAATCAAACCTCGCCGCTTGGGACATTCCTGGGCGAGCTTTACCTCACATGGCTGTTCGTCACGGGAGGCTTCTTCAAGCTCCTGGAGGCACTCTATCGCTCGCATGAAATCTGGCCTGTGTGGACCTTTCGTCCGACAATTGGTCCAGCATTCGTCGGAGCGGTACTGAGTCTCGCGGACCTCGTCATGCTGTTGACATTGCTCCTCGCCGGTCCAGCCATCCTCGCCATGTTCTTAAGTGAATTAGGTCTGGCGCTGATTGGTCGGTTCGCGCCACAATTGCAGGTCTTCTATGTCGCCATGCCGGTCAAAAGCATGGTTGGTCTGCTGCTGCTGATCCTGTCGCTCGCGACAGTTTTGACTCATGCCGGCGATCATGGGCTATCGCCTGTCGCATTTGTTCGCCGCGTCGCCATGTGAGTATTCATGCCAGCTGGTAAGAGCGAAAAACCGACCCGTCAAAGGCTGCGCGAGCTGCGCAAGAAAGGACAGGTTGCTCAGAGCAGGGAGGTTGTCGCGGCGGTGCTGACCATTGGGTTCTTCGCCTTGTTCGTCGCCTCTTTGCCTCGCCTGGTGGACCGACTTGAGGCAGCGCTCCTGTTACCCATCGCATATCTGAAAAATGAGAACTTTATCGTTGTCGCGCTGCAACTCTTCGGATCGTACACCCGTGAGATACAGAGCCTGACAATGCCGTTTCTCGGCGTCGCCCTGATCGGCGGTGTGGGCGCCCACGTGTTGCAGACCGGAGTGCTTTTCTCGCCCTCAGCAGCGGCGCCATCGCTCATGAAGCTGAACCCAAGTGAAAACATCAGTAGGATATTCTCGTCGCAGAGCCTCTTCGAGCTGAGCCGATCAGTCGTGAAGGTGCTGTTGCTCGGTCTCGTTCTTGTATTTGTGGTTCGCGCAGCAGTAAGTTCGCTGGTATGGATTCCGAGCTGCGGAATATCCTGCCTGGCTTTGCTGACGGGTAATCTCTTATTCTATGTCGCGGTCTGGGCGGGGGCGATCCATCTTGTCGTGGCAATTGCGGACTTCGCGTTCCAGCGATGGCAGTTCGAGAGAAGGAATATGATGTCGCTGGAGGAAGTGAAGCGAGAATACAAGGAACACGAAGGCGATCCCCTGATCAAAAAGCGCCGCAAGCAACTTCGTTCGCAATTAATGGCCAAGGATCCTATCGCCCTAGCGCGCAGTGCGACCGCGTTGATCTCCAATCCCACGCATATTGCAGTGGCGCTTTACTACGATGGGCAACAGACGCCGCTACCCTTGATTGACGCTATTGGTACCGACCTGGTCGCACAGCAAATGATCGCGGCCGCCACCGCCGCTGGCGTGCCGGTGATGCGAAATGTTCCGCTGGCGCGTGCGCTCCTGGAAGACGGTCTGGTCGATGAATATATCCCGTCACACTTGATTGAACCAATCGCAGAGGTGTTGCGAGCGCTCGGGGACCTTGCGACCGAGACCGGTGGTGATCGGCTCTGAATTCGTGAGGTCAGTTGCGAGCTTCGGAATAGTCAGCATGGCGCGAATGAAATAGACCCCTGGGGGCCACCTTCGACGCCATCCTCCTCAGAACCGAGTAATTTGTCGTGAATTGTTCGGCAACATTCACTCCCTTTTGCAGATCGACATGTCCGGCGGCTGCTTGCCCGCATACGCGATCATGCCTCCAGGAAACCTCGTCGTTGCCGAGAAGGTTCTGGCCAAGTTGCAAGATGCGCCTTCGGATCGCTATTGGGTGCCCCCTAGGATGGATGAGGGCAATTTAAGGCCTAGGCAGGTAGTGGCGGGTGGGACGCGAGGCCTCCGGAGAATGCCACGCGCTTCACATCCACGATATGTCGCTGTTACGAACTCCCGCCCTTATCAGGTTTCAGGGAAAGTTCAGAATAATCGGCCTTCAACCTGAACGGTAGCCACGCTTGCGCCGATACGAGCGGGCCTATCATTCGTGCCGATGCACCCATAATGACTCAATATTTTGCACGCCGCGGACTATCGGGTACCGAAGGGCAGGGGCCGTCCAGTACTCCTGGATGCCGAAGTTGATCTCGGCGTCGTTCAGTCGGGATAACGGGCATCTTGTGCAAGACGCAGATTGTCCCAGCCCTGGCGTCGAGCCGCCGATCTGGCGGTCGAGGTTCTCGAGTGGTTTGCACCTGCGAGCGGCATGGCGCCGTCGGGTGCAGGTCGGACCCGGTTTGCATCGCATGAAGTTGGTGAGGAAGCGAACGTGGATCTAGACGAAACGATACAAAGGTCCCGACAAACGATCGAGCAAATGGACCGCCTTCTAAGGAGGGCGGATGCTCGACTTGAGTGGCTGGCTCAACTATCGGACGCCGGGGCTGCCGGCCCGGATTCCCCTTCTGCGAGTAACGGCGATCGCGACGGGGGCTCTGACGCATCTTATTCATGCGAGCAGGCGGCCCCAGGCGATGTTTTGCCTTCACCCGAAACGACTTTGAATCTTTCATGGTTCGGACAAAGGGTGTGATATGGCGAGCGGGGTCGAGCAAGGCCTATTGAGCGATCTTGAGGCGGCCGATGCGATTGACGGCGGAGCCTCGTCGCACTTAACGCTCGACCTCATGGCGGGGCGCGCGACGTTAGGCGATGTCGTTGGCATTACAGACGAAGAAATTGAGGCGCTATATACGCTGGGTTACCGCTATTACTGCTGCGGCAAATATGAGCACGCGCTGAGTTTCTTTCGCTTTCTATGCTTGCATCGACACACTGACGCGCGATCCTGGCTCAGCCTGGCCGCTGCCAGTCAGATGCTTGAGGATACAGAAGGGGCGGTGCAGGCTTACAAGTTGGCTGCGCTCCTGAACAGCGAGGACCCGCAGATACCACTTCGCGCTGCAGAATGTTTGGTCAAACTGGGGCGCCCGGCAGCAGCCATAGTCGCGCTCGGTGATGTCCTGACGCTCAGCGCCGGAAATTCCGAGCTCAACACGTTCGCCTGGCGCGCGCGACGGATGCTCGACCGTCTGAAAACGGAAAGGAACTCAAGTGGTGCATAGCTTGAACGTAACCGGTTGGAACAGTGAAGCGCAGTACGAAGCAGGGACGCCCCTTGTACCCGGTCGCTCCTTGACTGCTCGTTCAGGCGTGCTCGATACGACAGCAATTGGCAATTTGCCGCCAGCAGTCTCCCGCAAAATCGTCGCATCGGGTTCGATTCCGAATCTGGCGCTGCCGCGCGGGCCCGACCCGGTAGAACTTGCTAACAATCTGCTGGCATTGAGGATCAAAATGGCTGACCGGCTAATTGCGAGCGGGATGGCGGATGTTCGACACGAAGGCGAACTGCTAAGGCGGCAGCACGAGACGATCGGCAACAAGATCATCGAAGCCGCTAACGCCATGGCGAAAGCGAAAAAGAGCGCACACATAAGGAAGTTCCTCGGGTGGCTCGCGGTCGGGCTCTCGGTCGCGGCCGCCGTGGTCACCGGTGGCACTCTTGCGACAGTTGCCGCAGCAGTGACAGTGGGCGTTGCGGTGCTCAACGAAACGGGTGTCGTCGACAAGATGACCCAGGCGATTGCCAAACGTCTCATGAAAGACGGCAACATGGATGCTGCCCAAGCGAACAAAGTGGCTGTCGGCATCACGATGGGCATCATATTGTCGGTTACCGTGCTGACGGCAGGCGCCGGGCTTATGGGTGGGGCTGCGAATGGAGCCCGCGCGGCCGCTATGTGGAGCCGCCTTGGTGAGGCCGGCGCGTCAGCTCTCCGTGGACTTGCCTCCCTCGCAAAGCAACCGGGCTCGTTGGCAACCGTCCTCTCAAGGGCCATGAATCAAGCCGCTTCCACGATCGCAGATACAACCTCGAACGCTACCAGGATTGCTCAGATCAGCCAGAAGGTTTCGACCGCCGCCCGCGTTGGCGAGGCAACTGCTTCGTTCGGCGAGGCCGCTGCGGGCATAGCGAATGGGGTTCAGCAGAAGGAGGCCGCGGACACTCAGGCGGACGCGTTGGACATAAGGAAGCGAATTACGTGGATGAAAGAGCTTCAAAACAACGAGATGGACTTCATCAAGCAGCTCGTCCTCGACCAAAAGGCGACCACACAGAGGATTGCCGAGGCTATCGAGAGCCGCAGTGCAAGCGATGCGTCTCTCATCCGTGCCTTCGCCTAATCACTTCTAACAGCCTTCTCTTGCGAGCGTAAGGAACGCATTCATGCTAGGTGCTATCGAGCGTGTAAATGTCGTCGGCGTTGATCCATTGGACAATGCCGCGCATCGTCAGCTTTCGCCGAGTTCGCCCTCTGACTCCCTCCGCTGCGCCCGCGCACCAGAGGCGACCACGACTCAGTCGCTTGCCCATAGTGTTAACGGCGCGTCAAATTTTGCATTGCTTGGAAACTCGGGGCTTCCTGAGCTTGTTACGCAGCAGACGCTTTCAGGTATCGCACCCAAGCTCAAGGACTTTGCGACGGGAAGTAACATTTCTGCAGTTGCGGCACTCATTGTTCGTCTCAATTCTTTGCTTCGCAAAGCGGCAAGAGAGGACATGTGGGCTGCGGTTGGTGCCGATATCGCTGCGCAGGACGCGGCTGCCAAGTCGATTCGCAACTCAGGGCTCTATCAGTTGTTTGGCTCAATCGTCGCATCGAGTGGCGCTATCGCCGGCGCCGGCATGAACCTCAAGGGTGCTCGCCAGAGTCAATTGCGATTCGAAGGCAATGCACCCAAGGCCTCATCTGGCGTTGACGCCCGCACTCCTGATGGCATTGACCATTTTGACTTTACGCGCATCGCTCACGCGCAAACCGCAGCCGCACAGGAGACCATGAAATGGGGGGGCATGGCTGCCATGACAACGGAAACCTCCAAGATCGCCGGTGCCGGCATGAACATGGCGTCCACTCAATACCAGGAAGAAAAAGCGAAGCATGACGCAGATAGCACCAAGGCGAAGGCCCACGCGGAGGACGAAAGGCAATTCATCGATTACTACCAGACGCAGATTCAGGACGTGCTGAGCAAGCTTGCGGAGATGCGTAGTGCAGATAGCGAGACGAGGAGCAAACTCGTCAACATGGCATGAGTGCAACGCATCGTTACAAACGATGTTTAGACCGGAAGGAAGGTAGAAAATGATCAATGGAACTGCCAGCGTGCCGTCCTACAGTGCGGACTATGCCCTCACAGATGGGCAGTCGCTATATTCGACCATGATGCTGCTCTTGTTGGAGCGACACGGCATCTACGAGACGGAGCTCCGGGCTGATTATGCCAGCATGCAGGCGCGTAACAATCTTTTGAAAGACATGAATAGCGCATTGGCGACGCTGCGGGCCGAAAGGCCAAATGACGAGAAGACTGTCAAAGCGTATGGCACCTTTATCGATTCGCAAGGCAGGAGCCGAAGCGTTTATGAGTTCATGCAGGCGAATGGCATCGCCATCGAGACCGTCAATAACGACGTCTACGGCATACAGGCGGAGTTCGACGCCGCGATCAACAATCTTAAAGCGGCGGTTGATAACGCCAACAGCGAAGGGCAAATGGCGGTGATTTCGTTGCAAGGGCTTCTGGATAAGCTCAATCAGGTCACTGAATTGTCATCTAACGTTCTGTCGAAAGACGAAAAGGCCAAGGAGGCCGTCATTGGCAATATTCGGTGATGGGCCAATATTGACCGCTGCGGGCAGGTAATCGCTGTTGCAATACAAAAACGTCACAGGACGGGTCAGCAGGATGCGGTCGATCAATTAGCTGATAGACCCATAGCGGCCTGTTCTGGGCTTGTGGTGGATCCTTACGAAGGAGCTCGTCTTTGGTCCATCCGCGGAAGCAATGATCGGGGCCCGTTGCCCTTGGCAACAGGAAACGCTGGCCGTCTTTCGAAAGGTACCGCGATCAGCGACGCTGACCAGCAGCAAGATCAGCGTCGCTGCGGTCCATCAGTCGCCTTGTCGTTCTTCAGGACCTCAAGTTCGAAACCGCTGCGTATGGAGGCGATTTCAGAAGCGTCGGGTTCGATCCACTGGTTGAACTATGGCGGGGGACTGAGTCGTTGCGTTGCGGTGGGGCGGACTCCCTGGGAGCGGGGCCCCAGCCCACATGCTGCCGGAGCGGCAGTTGCGCATCCTGCGCAGTCGGCTGGGCCGGATCATTCGCGATCATCCGCCGCAAGATCGAGGGCCAGCCCGCATTGGAGGACGCGTTCGCCCTCCGCTTGGCCGGGCCACGCAGATCCGCTCGCAGCAGCAGCGCCAGCGCGGCTTCAAGCTTTATTCGTTCCATGCCCCGGAGGTTGAGTGCATCGGCAAGGGCAAGGCCGCCGCGCCTTACGAATTCGGGTAAAGGCCTCTATCGTCACCAACAGTCGCCGGGCTCCTGGCGGCCTGTTCGTGCTGCACGCCAAGTCGTTGCCCGACAATTCATACGACGGTCACACGTTGCGGGACGTGATTGACCGCACTGAGACACTCGCCGGCTGTGCGATCGAGCGGGCCTATGTCGACAAGGGCTACCGCGGCCATGACGCGCAAAATCCCCGCCGCGTCTTCATCTCCGGCCAGAAGCGCGGCGTCTTCGGCGTCATCAAGCGCGAGCTGCGCCGCCGCTCCGCCATTGAGCCGATCATCGGACACCTCAAAGCCGAAGGACACCTTGGCCGCTGTTACCTTAAAGGCCGCGCCGGCGATGCCGCCAACGTCGTCCTCTCAGCCGTCGGCCACAACTTTCGCGGCATCCTCGCCTGGTTCAGACAATTTTTGCGTCTGTTACTGGTCTCGCTCTGGCGCGCGCTCATCTGTCCAGCTCAGCTCAATCCGGCTTCTTAATGGTCGACGACCTATCGTGTTGCGAACCGACGGCCGAAATGGACGTCTAGATGCGGCGCTTCTATCGACACCGTTTCTTTGTTGTTTGCGGAGCTTTGGCCGGCGGCCGCGCGTTAGATTGATGACGCAGACAGGGGCGTATCATCCGCGCTTCCGACCGGACACCATCTTTCCGGATTGGGGCCGCTCACGCAGAGGTCTTCGAACTCTATTGTTAGAGAGCTAAGCCGGAGTGCTTAATCGGCCGTGATTGCTCGGTAAGATTAAGGTACGCCACGACCTGCGAAGTGATCGGGGAAGCTGACCAGCCACATTGGGAATCGCCTGGATGTTGATGAGAGCTGCCTGACTATGTTCCTCAGGGTAGGTTCTCGAGCAGGGGCTGATAATGGCAATCACCTGAGTTCGGCGATGCCAAAAAGAGGATTCGAGGCACATCCAAATCCATATGCGGACAGCGATTTCGACAGCTTCTCGAAGGCTTGGACGAATACGAACCAACGTGGATAGGCTTAGAGATGAGGTTGGCGTGGGCTCGCATGGTTTCGACGCATCTGGTGCTGCACGGTGCCGGTGCAGAACGCCGATCTGGAAGAGCAGCGAGCTCGGGCCGAACAAGAGGCCTTTGAACGCAGCTGGATGCAGCGCGGATGGCCGATACCGGCCGCCTTCACCGGCGTCCCGGCCGTAAACCGCCGGCCAATGTGTCTGGTACGGATCGCGATTACATTTGGGCCATGATTGAGGCGGTCGGCAAGCGCCGAAAGCTGTCACACGCGACGGCCGAGAAATATATCCAGATGCTTTACAAGGTGGCAGCGTACCTGGGCGAGAGAGGCCAATCGCCCGAAGAAACTGATGACAAGATGTTAAATGAGCTTTTTGAGACGGTGTTCAAGAAGACCAAGCATGTGGGTTTGCATTGCAGGCTCTCCAGGAACAGCGTGGCGGGGTTAGAGGGCGTAAACGTGGCGCGACTGCTGGGTGTATACGTGGCGCGTCTCTAGCATCCGTCGGGCGTATACCTGTCGCCCCAACCGAAGCTGATGCTCCGCTTATCGAAAGCATTATAGAAGAAGGGTTCAATAGAAAGCATTGGGCGCCGCCTGGCCGATCACTCACCCACTCCGCCAGACGGGGTCTCTTTGCCGCTTACGGATCAGTTCTGGATGTGGCAGTTGGTCCATATGAAAAGAACATGAGCGCATGTGAGCAAATGTTGGTCCTTCGCCCGATCGAAAAGTCCATCAGCGAAGCATACAGTCGGCGCGAGCAGAGTTGAAGGCATCCCGCAGGCGCGAAGGCTCCGCCTTGGCACCATGAGTGTCGTTGGCGTGTCTTAGAGCATAGAAAAGCTGATCGTCGGGTTGACAACTGAAAATTCTGCACCGCACCGTCACATGTGGTTCAACATCTTCGGTCAAAGGAGCAGCCATGGCTACCGTGAAAGTCGATATCAATAACTTCCAGTCGGAAGTTCTGGAATCCGCAGCACCCGTCGTCGTCGATTTCTGGGCCGAATGGTGCGATCCCTGCAAGATGATTGCTTTGAGCCTCGAGGAAATCTCCGTCGAGATGGAAGGCAAGATCAAGGTCGCCAAGCTCAACATCGATGAAAACCCGGAACTCGCCGCCCAATTGGGCGTGCGCTCCATTCCGACGCTCGCGATCTTCAAGGGCGGCGAAGTGGCCGATTTCTCGGTCGGCGCCAAACCGAAAACAGCTCTTTTGAACTGGATTTCGAACGCTGCCTGATCGATATCGCTCAATTTGTCTTATTGGCGCGGGCCTGGCGTAGCTGCTTGATTTCCACTCGTACGGATCAGTGGCTCTTGGTTGGTTAGGCATTTGCCTGGACGGAGAAAGAGCCCGTGCTGCTGTCCAGACGACGGTGCGGGTCGAGTCTCAGGAACTGAAACGGGAAGAAGGTGGCCCTCAGTGTCCGGCAAATGGCGCGAGGCTGATGGTAGCTTAGCCGGACGCGTTACTTTCTGCGAAGGGGCCACCCAACCGAACTGGAGAAAGGATGCTGTGGCCTTGCTGCATCTGGAAATCTCGAGCTTCCAAGCTTTCTCACACTGAAATCCATCGTTGCTATTCGGCGAGCTTGGGGGGTCTTATGACGCGACACCCTGACGCGGGTATTCTCGTCGCGATCGTCAGCATCTCGTAAGTTGGACGCCGCAATATCCCGTGATCAGAAACCGGCGGCGGCGCTTCTAAAACGGGAGACTAGGCATGGATTTTGTCGAGCGAGCCTGGGCTGATCGTGCTTTGTATACCATCATGGAAGAAGATGAGGAGATCCAGCATTCGAGCACGGAAGCGTCTAGGTCAGCAACTGACCATCTGGAGCAGCCAGGCGCTGTGAGCTCGGTGGAATCATCCGATGGGGAAGACAATTCGCTGGGCAGTATGTCGCGGGAGTTGGGCACGGTGCTGGCCGAGATTGAACGTCAGCCGAATTCTCGCTTGAATCGCCCCGATCGTGAGTCCGCATTGCTTGATAGCCCTCGCCATTTGCGAAATCCGTCACAGGGGCGGCCTACTGACGGCTTTACGGGGGTCATCGATCGCAGCGCCATCTTGGATTCCTCGGGCGGTATCGCTTCGGAGATGGGCATTCGCAGTTATCGGCAGTGGCGCCTCGAGCGGTGGGCCAGTAGCGGGCAGGAAGCCAATCCATTGACCTTGTCCGCCGCTTCGACGGAGCGCGATGATGGTCGTGAACCGACCACCCCGGCTCAGCAAACCGCCTCGTCACGTTCCGTCGAGCCCGTGCGTCATCAAGACGCCCAGGCCCTGAGATGCGTTTTGCTGGATCGGAGAGGGAATATCGGCAGCACCGGAGAGTTGGTCGGACAAGCAGGGCGTCCTGATAGCGAACGAGGCCTGCACCGCATCTCCGACGCAATGTCGGACCAGCAGAAGACGCGCGAAGCGACGCTTGCCATCGCCGGCGCGGTGGTTGCCCGCGCCGGCAAGCTCGACGGATTTTCGGATTCAGAGTTGGCCGATTTGGTGGACAGCTTCAGAAGATGGCCGGACCAGCAGAAGACGCGTGAAGCGACGCTTGCCGTCGCCGGCGCGGTGGTTGCCCGCGACGGCAATCTCGATGGATTCTCGGATGAAGAATTGGGCAATCTGGTGAGCGGTTTCGGCAAGTGGCCGGAAGAAAAAGCACGCAAGGCGATCGTTGCCATCGCCGGCGAGCTCGGTTCCAAGGGCCGTCGCTTCAGCACTTTCAGCACGCCTGCGCTAGTCAGGATCGCCAAAGGTCTGTCGCGGGGTATCGAGGGGGGAGTGACCGCCGGCGAAGTCGCCGAACCCGCCTTGCTGAAGGACCGGCTGCATCAGCTGGCTCACTACCTCCAATATGCCGAGGATCGGCTGCAGCACGCCGATGTCCGTGCCATCGCGGGTATATTCAAGGCGTTGAGCAAGGCGCAGTTGTTGGACGATCTCGGTGCGCTGGCACAGCCGGGGCTGGACAAGCTCGAGGTGTTACGTACCGCTCCGGGGTTTAAGCTCGACAACGACCTCGAGACGATGGGCAATCTTTGCGCCTCCCTGCTGCCATTTGCTCGCAGCCAGAAGCCGGTGTTGCGCTGGCACCGCAGGCCGGCGCTGAACCTGCTCAACGCCATCCAGCCGGTGGTGGAACACAAGATCGATGCCCATCTCAAGTCAGGCCAGGCCGAGCGCACCAGCGGCGCCAATGCAAGCCGCTGCCCGGGGCTTTCGATCTATCAGGTCCTCGAGACCCGGGCGGTGCTGGAGACGCTCTACCGGCGGCCCTATGTCGACGGCGACGAGCTCGCCTTGCAGGCCAGGCAGGAAGAGCTGCGCGGCAAGACCAGGCAGATCCTGGACAGTGCCCGCGCCCTCATCTACGGCGACCTTTCCTACGTGAGCTGGAGCGTGATCGCCAAGATCGACGCGAAGGAGCCGCTCGAAGCGCTCGACACCTTCGTCGCGCAGAACGCATCGATGGTCCAGGCCCAGCATGCAGCCGCCAGCTTCGATGTCCATCGGATCCTTCAGACCATGGACCACGAGCCGAGACCGCCGCAAGGCGATGCCGGACTGATGCGGCTGCCGGTGGTCGACATGCAAGGCCGGCCGCTGGCCGGCGAAGCCGAGTTGCGCTACTCCATTTTCCACCGCTTAACCTCGGGCGCGGTGAAGGTGGTGGCGGTGCAGCTAGAGAAAACTCCGACTGCCTTCGAGCTGACAAGCACGTTCGCCGTGGAGGGCGTGCCCTACCGCATGGACCTGTTCGGCGGCAGCAAACTGAAGCTGCGGCAAAAGAGCCTGAACCAGCTTGCCTCTCAGCTGCCCTTCGCGGCCGAAGAGGCCCCAAGCAGCAAGCTTTTGGCGATCCCCTATGCCGAGACGGCTCCGGGTACGGCCTTTGAGCAGCTGTCGCGGGCCTGGGCGCCGTTCAAGGAAGCCTATTACTATACCCAGCGCCGCGGATTTGCCGCGCCGCCAAGCATCCCCGACGTTGGCCCGCATGATTATGCGCTGGAAGGGTGCTTCAAGCTGTCCCTTCTGCCCGACCGCCCCGCAGGCGCAGTGCATCCCTTCCGGTTCGAGGGGCGAGACGGCGAGATCGCCTTGCGGCCGCATGACGGCTGCGGCTTCATCAGGGCCTCACTGGCCGAGCGCATGCCGGCCGTTGCCCGGGCTCGCCACGACGCTCCCGAGCGGATGCCTGCCTATGCCGATAATAGGCAATCGGCGGTACCGCCCTCGGCGCTGCAACATTATCCGCGCAGTGTCGAGGTGGCACGGGAGACCCGCGAGAAGGCTCTGGCTTGGCTCGAAACCCATCAAAGCCTCACCGCCGAGGAGCTGTTCCGCACCGTCACGGGCGGGCATATCGAGGGTTCGGGCGCTATCGCCGTGCCGTCCAGCGACGAATGCCTGCATGTGCCGACGGGAAAGAGCAAGACCTTGACCCGTGACGCTGGCGTGCTTGTCGGACGCTCCCCCTATGACAAGCCTAACCTGCGTCCGTTCGCCGCCGACCGGGTCAGGTTGGCGCGCGATGGCGATCGGACCGCGGCGTTCCTGGATCGGTGCGTGGCCTTCCAATACAGCTTCAACGTCGCGCACAGGTCGGGGGCTGGGCTTGCCGTCGACGATCCGACCTTCTTTGCCAAAGGCATCTTGATCGTTGTGCCCGACGAAATGTGGCCGGCGGACTTCGCCGACCGCGGGGTGGTGATGTCTGCCGAGGACGTAAAGTGCCATTCGCGCTGGTTGGATGAAAAGGACCGGGTCAAGACCGACACCGCGCTCGAGTGCGTCGGCATCCTGCAGGCGACGGAGGTGTTCGCGCCCGGCTCTTTGGTTGCGGTTCCGAGCGCCGAACAAAAAAAGCTCGACGGCGATTTTGACGGCGACATGGTCGTCATCATCAGCGGCCGGCCTCGCCTTTACGAGCATGTGCGCCAGTTCGACGCGCAGCTGCAGGCGCGCGGCATCGCCTCGATGAAGCCGCCGAAGTCGCACACGCCGGCCATTGAGAAAGACGGCTACCAGTTCAGCCGGTCCAAGCAGATCCTGTCGGCCACCGGGCTGGTGCTGGAGACCTACAGCTGCCTGCAGCGCAACGTGCTGGCGCAGCCGCTGGAGGCGCAACGCTGGTTTGCTGAGCGTGCCATCTTCGGCACCTACGAGGGCATTCATCCTGAGCTCAAGGCCGACATCCGCGCACTGTTGCAGGAAGATCGGCCGGATGGCCAGACTCTCCAGGAGCTCATCGCCAGGGCGGGGGAAGACAGCAAGGCCGCCAGGCATCCGGTGGCCCGCGAACTGGCCGCCTTGCTAGTGGCCGAGCTCCAGGACTGGAACCTGCAGCTCAATAGCGAGCCGGCTCATGAGCAGTCGGACGTCAAGCAGCAGTTAGCGCGATCCGTGGCCTCAATCGGCGCGAAGCCTGCCGTTAGCGCCGACGCCGGCGCGCTCTTCCCCAAACTCAGCGAATCCTATCCGGCAACCGCTGACGCCAGGAATCGCATCGACTTCCTGCTCAAGCACTACAAGCCGCGCATCGATCCGCGGCCCGACGGCTACAACCCGGATGATCTGCATGAAAGCGCCATCAATCTATTGAGCATCGGCATCAAGGTCGGCACGGATGCCTACAAGTCCGATACCGGTGCGCAGGTGTTCATGCAAAAAACCGCGGAATTGCAGCGGCTCTTGGAGCAGAGGCCGGACTTCAAGCCGGCGCCCTATGTCAAGGCGCAGGTGGCAAAGCTCCACCAGGGCCGGTTCGACGTCGATGGCAGCCTGGCGGATCTGAAAGACAACCCCACGCTGGCGGCCTCGGTCATGGAGGCCTCGATCAGACTCGCCGTCGAACAGCGCATCCTGCCTAGCGCCTTAGCAATCTCGGCCGACGACGACCCTGCCAGCAGGATAACGCTGAGCAGCGAACAGGCCCTGGAGCGCGTCAGGCTCGAAGCCGTCCCCGCCGAAGCGCAAAGCGCGATTACCGAAACTGTGCATGCGGTTGCCGAGCTTTTGCGGCAAGACGGCATCGAGGTGAAGCTGCCGCATCTTGACCAACGGTCGCGCGGGCAGGTCTGGATAGCCGACGAGTTGACCGGCCACAGCGTGAGCGCGGCGCCGGAGGCCCAACTGGTCACCAATGCCGTGCGCCATGTCTTCGAGATCCCGGAGGAGGCTTTTACGTGCGGCTTCAGGAAGGCGGCACTGGCCTTCGAGGAGCGGGACTGCAGCGAGGTCGAGACCACCAACTGGTTCATCAGGATGGACACGCCGCGGTTACACGGCGTTCACACGGCGTTCAGAACCGCGCAGAATTATCGCTTCGAGGTCGAGTTCCATACGCCGGCCAGTTACCGGGCCGAGCTCGGGCAGCGCGCGCAGAGCGAATGCGAGCTGGTCCCCATTCCCCGTGGTGCCTGGGACATATTACACTGGGGCTCGTCAGGAGACAGCAGATCGAGGGCGGCAGGGACCTCCAGGTGGCGCACCGTCGGAAGACAACAGATTGCGGTCGCTCCTCGCTCGCCGCAAGCCGGCGAGATCCTGGCGGCCCTAGGTACGCGGCCGGTCGTGCTCGTCGGCATGCCGGCGAGCGGCAAGTCGAGCATCGGCGACCAGCTTGCCAAGGAGTTGGGGGTGGAGTTTGTCGACATCGATCAGCGTATCGTCTCCGAGCACGGCAATCTGATTGAGATGTTCGCCGACCCTGGCCGCGGCGAGGCGTACTTCAGGGACCTGGAGGCCAAAGAGCTCGCCAAGCAGCTGGAGAGAGGGCCCATCGTCATCGCAACCGGCGCCGGCTGCTTTGGCAAGGAGTCCAATCAAGCCCTGATCCTTAATAAGGCGAGGTCGATCTGGCTCGACACCGAGCTGAAAGAGCTCCGCAGGCGCCTCAAGTGGGACACCACCCGGCCGCTGCTGCAAGGCGTCGACATCGAGCAGAAGGTTGACCAGCTGTACGAAGAGCGCAGTCCGTTCTACCAAAAGGCCGATATCAGGTTGCCCCTCGTCCCGCCCTTTCAAAAAGCCAAGAAGCACGCCCGCATTTGCGTGAAGGAACTCTACGCTTTCCTGTGCAGCGACAGTGAAGCCGCTCTGCCCGCCGCCGAGATATCACACGTCTCTGGTGCTTCCGGCACCGCCATCAGCATGTCCCCAACAGCGCATGCACGATGATCATCACAATGGCTACGATTGCGGGGGCGGCGTCGTGGAAACTATCTAGGCGCCGCCGGCACAATTGAGTGAAGGGGAACGGTCGCCCTCCCTCGACACCCTCACCGCCGACCCGCAGCTTTTGCTGGCCGGCATTGACGCACGAGCGAATTTAGCGTCTTCCACGAGAAGCAGAGAACGCTCGAGTCGAGGACGATAAGCTTTAGGCGGCAACAATCAAGGGTTGTTTCGCAGGTCGGGTGCAGGGTGCGGGTTCGCGCTGAATGCTATAAAAGTCGGAATCGTATGCATAAAGTCGTGAGAAGCCTGATGGCCGAGTTGATCCGGCCTGGATGACACAGGGAGGATTCGCCGCACAAAGACGAACCGCCGGTGCCGGGTCCCGAGGCAAATCCTGGTGATAGACCGGTGAGGATCAGCTCCGAGTCTAAACGGCATCGTCAAGTTAATGAAGCGTGGATACTGATGTTGACCTGCCACTGAACTTTCATCCAGCAGCGGTTAGAGTCTCAGGGTTTTTGCAGCGAGGCCGAAGGCCTCCGGAGCGCGCCCGGACCTGCAGCTTGAATTCTGCAGGAGGTCGCGGTGTGGGCCTTGCAAGCTCACGGCTTCGCGCCGTGGTCGGACGGAACGGAATGGCGCTGTCGCAGTTCCGACGGGTGTCGATATTCGTTCGTCCAGAACACCGGGCTGGAGGGACGTATCTACCTATCTAAGCCTCTGTGGCAGCTAACAGATTCCAAAATCGGGTGCTGTGGTACAACACTTGCTGTTCTTTTCGCAGCTACCGCAACCTTTGGAGCAACTCAGTGCACATTGTCGTCTGCATTAAACAGGTTCCGGACTCTGCGCAGATCCGCGTGCACCCCGTGACCAATACGATCATGCGTCAGGGTGTGCCGACGATCATTAACCCATATGACCTCTTCGCGCTCGAGGCCGCGCTCGAGCTGCGCGACCGGTTCGGCGGCGAAATAACCGTGCTGACAATGGGGCCGCAATCGGCGGAAGATTCCTTGCGGAAAGCGCTGACCTTTGGCGCCGATCGCGCCGTACTGCTCACCGATCGCAGCTTTGCGGGCTCCGACACCCTGGCCACAACGTATGCGCTGGCAACCGCCATCCGAAAAATCGGCAAGGAATATGGCTCGCCAGACCTCATGTTTACCGGCAAGCAGACCATCGACGGCGATACCGCGCAGGTTGGGCCCGGCATCGCAAAACGGCTGGGTGTGCTGCAGCTGACCTACGTCGCCAAGGTCAAAACCCTCGATCTCGCTGCCCGTACAATTGAAGCGGAGCGACGCTCCGAAGGGGGGGTCCAGGTGCTGCACACGAGGCTGCCTTGTCTCATTACCATGCTGGAGGGGACCAGCCAGATTCGGCGCGGCGCGATGGCCGATGCCTTGCGTGCTGCGCGTGCACCAATCGTGAAATGGAGCGCGCACGATGCCGGCGTCGAGGACGTCTCCAAATGCGGCCTTAAGGGCTCGCCGACCGTCGTCAAGCGAGTCTTCGCTCCTTCTGCGCGGGCTGAGAAAGCGGCGCTGGTGGAGGCCGCCGAGCAACCAGCGCAGGCGTTGATTGATGCTATTTTTAAGCATCAACCGAAGCTCGAAACCGATCTTGCGGCGCTAGCCCGCGATGCTTGACCTGGAGAGTCTTGGCGACGATAAGCGTTACGGTCCTGAACGCGTCAAGGTTTGGCTCTCATCTGGTCACACCGACATGCACGGAGGCATGTAGAGCCTGGCGCTGACCGTTCAGCGGAGCTGAAGCGCAATCCTCCCGTCGGCGATGACCTCTATCCGGGCCGCCGACGACTTGGTGAAAACTGCTGCCACGTGGGTCGGGAATGTCTGCCGTTAAGCTCTGTTGTCAATCAGCTACAATCGATGCTTACTTGTCCGTTACGGACGGCTCGTCGCGATGCTTGAGGTGTCGCTTTCGTGCATTGTAACTAACCAGCCAGATCACCCCGACTGCGACCGGCACGCACGCCGCGGTTAGATAAGAGGGTTCTACATGGAGACCAACATCGTGCGCTCCCTTGGCAAGGTAGCCAAACAAACTGACCACGTAATATCCTATCGCCGCGACCGACAATCCCTCCACCGTGCACTGCAGCCGAAGCTGTTGTCCCGTGCGTTCATTGATAGCGTGCAATAGGTCGCGGTTCTGCTGTTCGATTTCAACGTCGACACGGGTTCGCAACAGATCGGCGGCGCGCGCCAACTTGACCGACAGAGTTACCTCACGATCCTTGGTCGTCTCACAAGTTCGCATCGCAGGCGCCATCCGGCGAGCCAGGAACGACGACCATGTCGGATAGTCCGTGATCTCACTGCCTTCGATGATGGACAGTCGGGATTGGACTAGCTCGTAATAAGCTCTGCCGGCGCCGAAGCGAAACAGGCTTCCGGTCGCGCCTCGCTCAAAAGAGGTGGCCAAAGCGGTCAGTTCGGCAAGGAGATGGTTGTTGAGCTTCAATCCCTCCGCGCCTTGCATTTCTTCGAGCACCTCACCGAGACGTCTATCAATGCGATCGACAAATGGACCAAGCTCAAGCGCGGCCGACAGACCAAGCAGCGCCAACGGACGATAGGTCTCAACTTCAAGCAGCCGCTGCACCAGTGCACCTAGATTGTGCGGCGTCAGCCCGAGGTCGCAGACAAGAATTTTGGTGAAACCGCTTTCGTCGACGCGAAAATCCGAGGCCATAACACTTGCTCCGCCCTTTATGCGGGCCATGGCGAGGCTGCTCTTGTCGAAAAGTTGTTCGGCGCGCCTCAATGGGGAGGCGTGCTGCTCGACATCCAGCTTGATTGCGACCAGCAACTGCCCTTCCTGCCGCAAGTCGCGCATCAAGGAGTGAACCGCACTTTGGGAGTCGTCGCTCTGTCGAGCGAACGGGCCATTCGCTATCCAGGTAAAGGTTGCGAACTCGGCATGCTGCTCCCAGCGAAGCACAACGGGGCCGATGTCGATTTGGTGATGTTTCGCTGAGAGCTGCGGAGCTGGAAGGTCACGCTCTCGACAAAACGTGACGAAGGCGCGGCGATCGCTTGCGGCCGCATCGCCCTGCGCAAGAAATGCGAAGTGCGTCACCTTAAATGGAGGGACAAGCTGCATAAACGGGCGCGCATGCACTTCATTGAGTACGGCATCGCGCTGCGCATGTAGCTTGAAACTCCGAAGATCCAGTTTATCGGGCACGTGCGAGCACCTCGCGTCAGAATGGGCGCGCATTCATCTGTGTCAGCGCGCGAGCGGCATTGGTGTCGACTCTAGGGATCTGTTCGCGCGGGTAGGGTGGTGGCGCGGGTTGATCCGAAGCCGCTCAAAGTTGCGAAACCAGCGCCAAACGTGTTTGTTTCCACCGGACGCGCACGAACATCGCTCGACATCGATGTGTTGGCGCACATACCACGCGACCCGCAGGCCAGAACGAAATCGAGAGCGGCGTGACCAACGCACGAAGAGTTACAAGCTTTCGTCTCCACGAGGTTGCTAATCGTCGTCGCCGGCTCGACACCGGCTGCTGCATCGTCGATTGACGGCAAAAGCGCAAACGTGACTTTCATCTTGGCTGCTCTCCTGTCTCACATTTGCACGCGATGCAGGATATGGGCCAGCACGGAAGTAGCGGAAAGGTCGTGTTTTTCGCGTAATGTGATTGTCGCAACAGCCAGCGGAGGATGTCCGGCAACGAAATCACTTACATTCGGACAACCATCCTCACAGGGAATTCTGGAACTGTATCGCCATCAGATGGAATCCCAGTCTCATTGCGACCGGGTAGCTTGCGCTCTTTGAGCCCGGCCTCTGTAACAACCGCGACACCAGAAGGCCTTGCTGATTTCGGAATGCTGACATGGCTGTCGTTCTTGATTGAGCAGCGTCATCGAAGACTGCCGATTAGCGGTTGCGGATCCGCCTTCAGTGCACAGACAATCCCCTGCGGTGACGATTATCGCATAGGGCGGAGCAGAATCGGGATCCGACACAAGGCGTACCCTGCAGGCCGGTCAACTCCAACCTAGAGAATTGATGGCGGTGAACGTCGAGCGTTCCATGCGTCCGATCACAAGACGCATTGCCTTGTTCACCGGCAGCGAAGGCGGCCGAGAACTGAGCGGCCCGACGTCGCGCCTGGAAATGGCAAAATCCAAGAGTCTACCTGCAGTCCGAACTGACTGATGTCCCGGAGCGCATCGTGTCCGAGCAAACCACGAGGCTGCGGCGGCACGAGCTACCCGCCTGAAAAGTGCGAGATGGTGCACCATCGGGCCGCACAGGTCGCTGCATATGGGCACGGGCGTCATAAGGCTGCATCTCGATGACATCAGCGGCGATGCCGCTTGACCCATCAAGCGATGGCGTCAGGCTCGCGTCAATCGGCATTCCGCCGCCATAAGCGCTCCATGCTCACCAGCTATTTTGCCGCGATACCAGCCCTCGCGCTGAGCCGCAACGATAACAGTAACACCCTTGAGAGTGCGCCCGATCGGTCCGAGCCGACGCACCGGCGCGGAGTTGAGGGCGATATCGATCCGAGTACACGGTGCCAGGGTTCTATACCGCGATACGGCTCGGACTGTCGGCGTGGGCACGGAGTCCGGATCCGACAACGTCCATCACGGCCTGCTGTGACCCAACCCGCTGCACATTCGATGGAACCGTCCGTTGTTCGGAGCGCAACAAGGCGGTCTCCAGACCAGGACTTTCCAACGCTCACAGCCGACATCCAGCGGCCGCCGGCCTGGTGTCTATGTCGGGTGGCGATTTGCCGCGTACGCGGATCACCGTGGACGTGGCACTCTTACGGCGTACTTGGCGTCGTGTCTGGTTTCCGACAATTTCGGACATGCGATGCGACTCCGAGCCCCGTGTCGATGCGCTGAGCGAACTCTGGCTCCACGCATCGATTGAGGCCGTAAGACACGTCAGCGGTTAGGATCACGTGCTAGCGTGATGCTGCTTGCGCGCCCAACGCGCTCTCGGGCGATTTCCGAAGAGAAGGCTTCGCAGCTCTCGATGGCTTGGGGGTGAGTGCCGCGACGATACCGAGAGCAGCTGCAAACATCAGCCAGAATCCAGGTGAAGCCTTGTCATTAGTCCGCTCAATGAGCCAAGTAGAGACGAGTGGCGTAAACGTACCAAACAGGGCCGCCGCGAACGCGAAGGCCAGGGAGAAGCACGTTGTGCGCACATGCGCAGGCACGATCTCGACGAGAGCACCCAGCATAATCCCGCCGTAGGTGCCAAATTAGAACGAGAACATCATCGCCACCGCAAGCAGCTTGCCGAAACTGGGGGCGCTTATCAACCAACTCAAAGCCGGATAGGCGGTCATCAACGCAAGGCCAGCAATGGACAGCAGAACTGGCTTACGGCCGATACGGTCGGAAACGATGCCGCCAATTGGATTCCAGATGAAGTTGGTTACCGCGACCAGGAGAGTCACCAAGAGCGCATCCTGCGTGGACAGCTTCAACACGGTCCTGCCGAACGTCGGGGTGTAGACGGTGACGAAATAGAAAGTCGTCGTGGTCAGGATCGCCATCATCATCCCGAGAACGACCGTGCCCCAATGGACTAGCGTCGAGGCAAAGACCTCGCGCGCCGTGGGATGCTTTTCATCGCCAAAACATCAATTGCCAGAAGCCCGCCTACTCGAGGCGAAATCAAGGCTTGAGGTTCCGCTCGGTCACCTATGAGGTAGCTTTTCGAGCAATCTTTGGCATTTCAACAGCTCTGTGTCCACCGCGGATGGTGTCGGCTGATTCGATGACGCGTCTTCATTGTTCGGCTTCTAACTGCGCGTAAATTCTCGCCAGATTCAAAATACCAGCATTGAATAGCCGTTTCGTACTCAGACATTTGCCCGCCTAGTACAAGGTTGGCATAGCAATTGCTACAAGCGTGCAGGAATACAGGATATTGGACGAGTGCACGCAGAACGGGCGAATGGCAGCGGCGATCCCTTTGCCTTGAGACAATCGCGCTCGGCCGGCAGCCGCAATGTCGCGTAGATTGCGGCTGCAGGCCTCGAAGAGCCCGCTGGATGTGGTTCGTCTCGGCAATGCCGAATCAAGTCCGCAGGGGATGCGCTGAGCAGGCAGTGAACAGCAACCGAGGAGGCTTGATCCGTCCACGACAGGTCGCAGATGAAAGCATCGAGGTGGCCCGATGTGCCGCCTGCGCATGTCAGGCGAGCCTCCCTTGGCCTGGCGGACGCCGATATCAGCAAATGATGGATGGCGCGTTTGGCCATTCGCGGATTTGATTGCTCGTGGATAGAAATCCAACGCGAGAGGGGCGTCGCTTCAATCTATGGGCATGTTCCTATCGACGCGCTCGAGAACAGGACTGTTCTCCTGATGGCCCGGTCTGGTACTGCGAAGATGGTCGTGGGGCAGTTCGCCTGTATGGCGAACGCGACCGCAAACCCGTCTGACCAAGTTGGCCGCCTTCAGAAGTTTTCCTCAAACATCAATTCTCTCCTCACGTTGGGGTTCAAATGAGGCCTTCTCAAGCGTCGCAAGTTCAACTGGATCGCCCTTCGCAGATATTCTGCGAGTACCTGACTGAGCAAGCGCGAAATCTGTCTGGCCTGCATCCGTTCGCTACGGAGATGTCTAAACACCAAGTTGCGAGTTTGCTGCCGGAATACTTGGCGATGTCACAGGCGTTCCCTTACCTGCAGGCAGGCTCGCAAAAGGATCTCATATTTGATGCGATGCGTCGCAACCGAGACCTTCCCTGGGATGTTGAACTAACCAGCGTGGTCGCAAATTTCATCTGTTGGGATGAGACGGGCGGTTATGGCCGAGTTCTCCGAGGCGGCAAGGCGGCGCTACCCGATATTCTGGCGACTGAAAATTTCCACTCAAACCTGCTTAGAAAGGATGCATCGCGACTACTCGGTAGAACAATACAGCCGAATTATAGCGCCACAACAAAGCGGTACCTGCATTCACTCTATGCTGGATTGTCATCGAAAGACCCGGTCGTGCGCTGCGCCTACATGGTCGCTTTTGAGCTGCATGCTGCGGAAATGATCCAGTCACTGTGGACCACCCTGGTCAAAACCTTTGATGTGCGGTCTGACGATCTGGAGTACTTCCGCAGTCATGTCGGCGGCGAGGATCCCGCCGAGAAGTATCACGGAGAAATGACGACCCGGCTCATTCGCGAACTTGTGCCTGCTGACGGCAATCGTCGTTTTTTGGATGAATTCGATCGAGCCTATCGGCTCAGCTTACAGTGGTGCCGCGATCTGCTGCAAACTGTCTCAATTGAGGAAGATGGCCTTGCGGAGATCGAACATCACGGCAGTTGTCATTGTGGTGCCGTCAAGTTCTACGTCCGAGCGCCGCGAGAGCTCTCCGCAGTTCGATGCAACTGCTCCATCTGCCGAATGTCCGGGTTTCTGCACCTACTTGTGCCCGGCGATAAGGTCAGGATTGAGTATGGCGAAGACTTTCTCAATACATATCAATTTAATAAGAATATTGCTCGTCACACGTTTTGCCGGATTTGCGGCGTAAAGCCGTTCTATCGGCCGCGATCGGACCCCGCGGGTTTCAGCGTAAACATTGGATGCTTGGATAAGCGAACGATCGAAGACATAAGAATAGAGGATTTCGATGGCGAGCATTGGGAGGAAGCGTTCCGCCTGACGCACGAGGCGTGGGAAGCCACCCGCTAAGATCAAACTTGGAGTGAAGCCGCATGGCGCGCGCAATGAACGATAGATCCCGTCTGCTGTCAGAGGAGGCTCTCACCAAATACCGTATAGAGTTATTGGTGAAGGGTACGGTCGTGATCGCCCCTCAGACGTTGTTCACCCGAGATGATTTGGCGAGGATCGATCAGCTCCAGATGGAAATTCCCGAAGAAGAGGTGCGGGTCGGAGATGCCGGCGACTCGCACAATGTCTTCGTGAGGCGGGTGAGGGTAGATCCGCCGGGCCGTCCTCCTAGCAATGTGCAGGGCAAAGCTCCAGGGCAGATCATCGAACTGCTTGAGAGGAAAGACCGCAGCTTCGCGCTGAAAAAGATCTTGGGGGCATCGTCAGATTACGTGATTCGCCGATGCCAGATGCATCGATTGCCTCCCGGTTCGTTCGTTGGCATTCACTTAGACGCTGAGAGCGACCCGGACTTCGAGTACTCCGTGATTGTGCAACTCGCGAGGGACTTTGAGGGGGGTGAGTTCGTGGTCTATCCGAACGCATACGAACAGCAGGTATTTCGACCGCCGTTTGGGGCCGTGCTTGTCACCACATGTAGGATTCGACATGAGGTGAAGCCTGTGCACGCTGGGGAGCGCCGATCGCTGGTGTACTTCTGTTCAAAACGCAGCGGCGCAAATCGCCGGATCATCGAAAGCACTGCTGACGGCCTATGAGGACCGTTAGCGGAAACGGCTTTCGGACGGGGTGAGGACGCGGAGCCAACTTCTGGCAGACGCTGCCTACTTCGCAAGAGCGTGCCTTGAATCTTGTGGTATATCCTGGGTTCACGATTGGTCTACTTCGAGCGAAAGAAGCAGATACTGACCTGACGTTCCCAACAGCGGGTGTCAAGCACACGTTCGGATACGGGGGATGGCTTCGAATGAATGGAGGAGTTTAAAAGATCTGTGATCTCAGTTGGCCATTGCCAAGAGTCGGTGCTGCAGATCGCGGGCCGTTGGCCTATCGGGCGCGATCACCAGGCACTCCACGGTGCCTGCATCTTGATCGACGGCAAGCGGGATCACGCCCTCCTTGCGTGTGCCATCGAATAGAAATCCATACCTGACGAACCGATCAAGCGCGGCCCGGAGAGAACATGATGGAACGTTTCTCACGGAAGAAATAACGTGACGACTGGAATAATCGATGCCCAGCAGCCGGACGGCAATACTATGTAACACTGACCCTCCGCCCCACCGGCCGTTCGCTTCGTTAAAGAAAAGCCGGCCGTCGCTCGCGAAAATGCCGTCAATGTTGATCATTCCGCGATATCCCAAGGTTCGCGCCAGCTCGACAAATCGGTAGGCGTGCGCCTGGGCAGCCAGCCATTGCTCATTCGTTAGGTCGCTTGGAAGCTCGAGCCCTGTCCAGATGAGCGCCCGTTCGGATCGGTCTTCGCTGCGACGTAGACGGATGCTTCCACTGTTGATGAAAACGATCGAACCATCTTCCTCTATCTCATACTCAAGATAGAACAGAGCGCGAGCCAAGTGGTACGATTCAATGACCAATGTCTTGCAGGATGCTGTAGTCATCTCAGACCAAATGGCCTGAGGATCAAACGATGGCCAAGCAACCGTTCGGGTATCTCGCGCCCCAGGAAGTGCTCCACTTTCGTTGCCGGTCAGGATGACATTGCCGACTCCGCCCGCTCCATTATCCAACTTGACGATCACGTTGCCGGTCTCTGACCTCAAGGAGGTGACCGCTCTGAAAAGTTCGTTTGGGTTCGTAATCGCGCATCCACTGGGCAGCGGGAGCGCGACACTTGTCGCCAATTGACGGAAGTGGCTCTTGCGGTTCAAGAGATCCGGCCCACGCTGCAAAGCGAATTCGTCCCCGCTCTGCGGGATGCCAAGCAGCGCCGCCAAGCGCGCTACGCCTTCACTAGAGTAGCAGGCAGACATTCTCCAAGTTGATTTCTGGCGAATATGGCTGTTGAGTCGCTCGACGAAAGCATTGGATAGCAGGGTGCAATCATTGAGAATCGGCGATTCACGGGCGTCGTCAGGCACGAGCGTCGAGAGACGCGAGGCATCGAAATTGAGCGTCGCGCCGATGAAGGATAGCAGGTCTGCCGGGATTGCTACCGGAGAGACTATTAGATCACCCTCCTGTGCGAACCAGGCAGACCGGCATGCGGAGTTGGCGGAAAGGGACAGTTGAGTTGCTGTTAGATCGCCACCCGACATTTGATCTGTCCCGGCATTCATGATTAAGATCCGAGGCAATGACAATCTCCCAGACGCCTGGCGTGATTAAGCACAGACCGCCATGCCAGCAACGATGAGTTCGCTGCGGCGCATCGTATGGAGGTACCAACCGAAAGGCGGTATTGCGCCGCCTCGATATCTCCTGTGGTGTAGTAGGGAACTACGGCTAACCAATCCGCCGTTCTCAATTGCTGTCTCCTTACGGGCTTGACTGCGTGTCGACCTTCAGCATGAAATGCTGGACCTTGCCCAACGCCGTTTTCGGCAGTTCGTGCGTGAATATGATTTCGCGCGGTACCTTAAAACGGGCGAGCTGCGATTGGACGTGCGCCAACAGCGCTTCGGCTCCGATCCGGGCCCCCGGTCGCCTGATCACGTAGGCGATCGGGACTTCTTCCCAGCGCGGGTCCGGTCGACCGACGACGGCGCATTCGGCGACATCTGGATGGCTCATGAGCACACGTTCCACTTCCGCCGGATAGATATTCTCTCCGCCGGAGATGATCAGGTTCTTCTTGCGGTCGCGGACCCAAAAATATCCATCGGCATCGCAGCGGCCGATGTCACCAGTGCGATACCAACCATCACTAAAGGCCTCGCGCGTTGCCCGCTGATCGCCCCAGTATCCGCAGAAGACGTTGGGTCCGCGTACTGCGATCTCGCCTGGGATCCCGGGCGGCAACTTGGTGCCGACGTCATCGATGATGGCTGCTTCGCAGCAAAGGCCAGGCAGGCCGCTTGCGCCGTCAGGTGCGAGATCTGCGCCGAGCTTAGTATAGACAGCGATAGGAGAGGTCTCCGTCGAACCATAAACTTGTAAGACCGGCACTCCGCGCCTGACAAAGCGCTCGACAAGGCGCTGAGGTACCATCGTCGATCCGGTACAGATTGCTTTGAGCGCGGATAGATCTGTGCTCGCCCATCGCGGATGGTCCGTTAGCGCTTGCATCATGGCAGGCACCAAGGCTGCGAGCGTGGGCCGGTCATGCTCGAATGCATCAAACGTTGCCTCTGGCGAAAAGCGGCTTTGGATAGTTACCGTCGCGCCGTGATGCAAACCGGGGGTCGTTTGGATATTGAGGCCGCCGACGTGGAAGAGCGGCAAAACGGTCAGGGCGTGATCAGTCGAGGTTAAGTCATGCATGTGCTGACTCATAACCCCGTTCCACAGCAAAGCGTCCTGACGCAGCACAGCGCCTTTAGGTCGTCCCGTCGTGCCCGAAGTATAGACGATCAGAAGCGGGCAGGACAGGTCCGCACGTGGATCGCACTCGTCCCCACAGCCTTCGTCCAGAAGGTCGTCCAACTTGCTTCCGCCGGGCGGCGCGAAGTCCAGGCCGACAAGGCAGATATCGGGAAGTTGCCGCGTCAGAGCCGGCAAGACGGCGTTAAATGCCTGCTCAAACACGAGCACGTGTGCCCCGGAGTCGGAAAGAATGAAAACCTGTTCGGCGGCCGCAAGGCGCCAGTTCAATGGAACGAGGATTGCGCCGAGCCGCGCGCAGGCATAGAGCAAGGTCAGATAGTCAGGCCGGTTGAGGCTGAGGATCGCGATCCGGTCACCCTTCTTGACGCCGAGTCGGCGCTTGAGGGCGTAAGAGACACGCCCGATCCGTCGATTGAAGGCCGAGTAGCTCAGAGTGTGTCCCTCGAAACGGATCGCGGCTTTGTCGGGGGCATATGCAGCGTTGCGCTCGATCAATGTGCAGAGATCCAAACTCATTCTCCGTGAGCTTCGCAAGACACTTTGGTTCCGGTGTAGTTCAGCCGGAGTTTGGAATTACTTCGCCAGACCTCGATTGAGTGCTTCGGGTACCCGTTGCGCGGGCTATGATCACGCGGCCCGAGCTGGACCAAGCGGTTCTTGATGGTTGTCATGGGGAGCGAACGATCGACACTGTTCGAGGTATCTCAGGCACACTTGATCCACTTGCTCTGCTTTGCTCGGAAGCAGTCGTGTGCATCTGCCCGTAGTGATAGCTGCACCATGACGACTGTTTCTTGCCTGGTCTTTGACATACAGGCTCGCCGCACATATATGCCGATCTTGGATCTCCATCTTTGAAGCCGACAATGGCCCGGCATTGGCCTTCAATGTGGTCGATCAGCAGGACCTTCTTGATGCCGTCCGGCTCTTTCAACTTGCTGCTCCGGGATATCGAACCATCTCTTCCGATGCCGCGCCAGTCACGTCGAGCGACATTTGCAGCTCAAGTTTCTTGAAAAGCTCCGCAGTCGCATGGGCCGTCGCACACTTGCGCGACAAAAAGCCCCCATCAGCGTCGGGAAAGTGGTGTGAATCGAACCACATGCTGGCTCTCCGAGCTGAGTTCGGTACAATCGTCTCGCCGTTCGGTTGCAAATGCAGGAAGCGGCGGTGCCCTGCACCGGCTCGGGATCGAGGTGTACGTTGATCTCTTCCGGCATCATCACCGTCTCGCTGGCGCCTCGCTTTGAGACAGCCGCATAGTATCGGTTCTGGAATGCCGGGCCGTTCACACCTAGCTGCGAGCCGCGGCGCTACGATCAAGACTCGCTGCACGAGCGTCTCGACCAATTTGCTGTCGGGAATGAGGATCATGACCAACACTCAGCGTATGTTCTGACGAGGTGAGACATTCGTAATCCTTCACGATTCCGACGGTAGACGAAGACTCGCGTCGATTTTGGGGATCGTACAACTTAACGTTACGTCCGATTCAAGCCCTCTTGTGCAACCCGCGGAACATGCCAAAGCTCTCAGGTTTGCCGGTAAGGCGATGCCAAGCGGTGTCGTGTCGACAGCAATTCTGCGCCACGGTCTGCGTCAGAAAGTCGCTTGAGACGAGGTTCGCAAGCGGCGAGGCTGTTGCCGAAACACCCACGCTTTCGCGATCGGGCATCCATCGTCTTCGCAGCCATAGCGGATGTAACGTCCGCTGTGCCGTTATTGAATGCTTCAATGCGCATCTATCGGGCGCTGACGTGGCAAGCCCACGGCGAGATCCGACGATTTTGTTCGACAAGTCGGCCTGATGGTAGCTGATCACTTTGCGCCGTTCGAACGAGCCGCGCGAATGTGCGAGCGTGCCGTCATTCAGTACACGTCGCGGTCGCGGGCTTCACTGGAGCGAAGATCATTGCAGCGTCTGATAGAGGCGATAGAGGAGCCGGGCGCGCGGCTCAATCGACGAAATGTAGAGTTGCTCATAATGCGTATGGGCGCCCTTGCCGTCGACGCCGAGACCGTCGAGGGTTGCGGTATGCGGCGCGGTGAAATTGGCGTCCGAGCCGCCGCCGCTGAATACATCGAGCAACTTGAAGCCGAGTCCGGTGGCAAGGCTCCTGGCGTGATCGTAAAGTGCGGCGCCGGCGTTGCTCTTTTCATACGGTGGACGGTTCAATCCGCCGATAACCTTCACGCTGACACCATGGGTGCGTGAGGTGATGCCGAGGATCTTAGGAACCAACTCGTTGGCGTCAGCCATGGTCGGCACCCGCATATCGACTTCCGCATAGGCTTCTTCGGCGATCACATTGGACTTGGTGCCGCCTCGGACGACGCCGACATTGACGGTGACGCCACGCTTGAGATCGTTCATCGCCTCCAGTGTCTGGATCACATTGCCAAGTTCCCGGATCGCGCTGCAGCCATCTTCGGGGCGCGCACCGGCGTGGGCCGGCGTGCCCTTGACGAAGACCTCAAAGCGCGCAACGCCTTTGCGTCCGGTGACGATCTTGCCGCCCTCGCGCGCGGGTTCGGTCACCAGCACATACTTGGCCTTGCGGCCCTCGGCCTCGATCAATGCCCGCGAGGTCGGGCTACCGATCTCTTCGTCCGATACGTAAAGCTGGGTGATGCCGAGCGGAGGGCGGGCATCATCGGCGCAAACCTGCCGGAACGCGTGATACGCGAGATAGGCACCGCCCTTCATGTCATAGATGCCTGGGCCGAATGCCCTATTGCCCTCGACTTTGAACGGCAGGCGCTCGATGAACCCCATTGGATGAACTGTGTCGAGATGGCTCAGCACGAGAATGCCCGGTACGCCTTGCCCCCAGGACGAGCGTGTGACCAAATGATCGCCGCAGCCGTCACGTGCCGCAACGCGGTCGACGCTGGCCGACAAGTCACGATAGCCCGACGCGACGAGATCAGCCAGTTTGTTGACCTGATCCGGCCGTTCCGTTGGAGACTCGATCTCGACCCAGCGGCGGATGCCGTCGAGAATCACCGCGGCTTCGAATGGGTTGCTGGACATAGATCTGACGCCCTTTGAATCGACTTTCAGCGTTCGCAGAAGATCGTGATAGAGTCCATTTGATCGCACCATGATCTAACGCGAAGACCTTCAGAGTCCCCAACGTTGTGGGTCAGGTGGGCCTCTGAAGTCTAAGTCTTGCCGCAGGCAATGATGCTACGCCGATTGAAATAAACAGCTACCAAACTTGGTAGGATCCAGCATGCAAGCTCGAGAGCCGGTGGCTGTTCTCGTGAACTGTAGCTGTTCTGCTCAATTCCTCCGCTAACTGCGCAGCTTACATTCCCCGCAATTCAGCGGCCTCGTGGCCGCTTGCTGCTATCTTGTCTTCACACGTGTCTGCGAGTCTTCGGGCGACCCGGCACCGGAACAGGCAGGAAATGAAAGACACTGCGGACGCGATCAAGACCCGGCCCGGGACGGCGGCGATGCCGATACGGATGCCGGCGAGACAAACGACCCAACGCTCAAGGCCAGCTACGAAGTGCAGGAACGCAAGCGCAAAGGCGGGCAAGGTTCGTCGCAGAAGGGCTAGATCGCGTCAAGGCGCTAGACTAGGCTCCGCTGTCGTGGCCTCGGGATGCGCCACAAGCTGCCGTTCACCCAATGCTCTTCCGTGAGGATGTCTGCGGGCACTGGCCTTGAACACGTTGATGCCAAGGCCGGCGAGAAGATCAGCGGCGTCTACCGGGCGGATGCCGGCGCTAAACAGCGGTTCGACATCGAGCAATCTTCGTGCTCGAGGTGGAACCCGGCGTCGAGCGTTTCTATACTCACTTCGCGAGATGAGTGTAATTCCGGTTAACCTCGGCTCCGGGGGCGAAGCAGCGTGCCCGATTCCAACCTCTTGTGTTCCATGTCTGCCTCGGACGCGCTCTTGTTCGCATCAAGAAGTCGTCCAGCTTGAGCGGGTCGCTCACCTCTTGTGCTGGCGCGGGATCGCAGCTCACGGGAAAATACGATAGGTACGTTCGTGACGCAGATCATGAAAATGCAGGTCATCGATCTTTAACGCGTCACAGGCTCGCGTGAACGCCGCACTCACCGAACGGTGCTTGTAAAGGAAATCGCACTCAATCAAGCGGCAAGGTTCGAAGCGCGCCCCGGAAGTTGATCAATGGATTGCCGAGGCCTACCTGGGTCGCGATGATTCGTCCGATAAAGATGGTGTGTGTGCCAATCACCTTGTGGTCGTAGAGGACGCATTCGAGCGCACAAAAAGCGTTCGGCAATAGCGGTACATCGAGGACGCCCTGTTTCCAGGGCGCGGTATCGAAGCGGTGAACACCTTTCGCACCCTCCTGACCGCCAAAACGTAGCGCAAGGTCAATCTGGTCATTGCGCAGAAGGCTGACTCCGAAGCTGCGACTGGCGAGTATCCCGTCATGCGTCTCGGAGCCGACTTTTATGCCAACGAGCAGGCACGGTGGCTCCATGCAAATGGAGGTCACCGAACTGACCGTCAGTCCACGTCGTTCTGCTGCCTTTCCGGTCGCCACGATGGCGACACCGCTCGCCAGATTTCGCATGGCCTGACGGAACTCGGTCGCTTGGACAGATGGGGTATCCCGAATCCTAGGAGGGGACTGGTGGCTCATGACCTGCCTCTGGAGCTTTACTCCAATTCTGGTGTCTCCGTTGCGCGCGGATGACCTTGATCCCTTTGTGCCTGCTATTGGGCGCACGGTGTCGCGTTGCGCAACCAATGGCTGCCCCTCTCGCCGGGCAACTCAGCGCGAGGAGGTTTCCTGCTTGGGAGTACCCTGTTGATGCACGTGGCAGCGGCGAGTCGCAATTCTGCCCGCGCCGTCGATCCCGACGACGAATCCATGAACAGTCCGGCCGGATGTTTTCCGCATGGAGCAGCATAGGTACGCTAATTGACTCTCAAGAGAACACGCTTTTTCGCATCGAGAAGATGTCCATCGAGTGTCGCGTGCAGCGCACCTCGTAGCTCCGGCGGGATCGATCCGTCCGTGTCGATCAATTCCCGAAACTTTCTAATGATGTGTTCTATCGTTGCAATGGATCCGAGTGTTTCCATATCCTGTGAGGACATTGCTGATGATCTCCTTTGGAGCGCAGCGCACGAGCGTGTCGTCGCGCTCCCCGACTTCAACTGTGTGCCGCAACAGGCTCTTGCCGATAAAGAAGGGGGCTCTCGCGCCGCGTGGTTAAGGCGAATTGTTTGATCAATGCGCGGACAGACGGCAACACCATCTTCGAAAGTGCGCAGAAGCAGCCGCGCGTTCGCGGCTGCAATCCCTTCGCGCTTGTGAGCATTGGCGTTGATCAAGACGTTAGAACATCGAGCAACCCCGCTGTCACGCATTGGAAACCGTGATCAGGCGCTTCAGACGAGTGGCCGCGGCGCCGCGATCAAGCGACGCTTTCCCAAGTGCAACGCCTTCCTGCAGCGTTGAGGCCCGGCCGGCTACAATCAAAGCGGCCGCCGCATTCAAAAGCGCGGCATCTCGAAATCGACTTGGTGCGCCATCAAGCATGCTTTGCAGCGCGGCGGCATCGGCATCGTCGCCTT
This sequence comes from Bradyrhizobium ferriligni, assembly GCF_056837965.1. Classification (NCBI taxonomy): domain Bacteria; kingdom Pseudomonadati; phylum Pseudomonadota; class Alphaproteobacteria; order Hyphomicrobiales; family Nitrobacteraceae; genus Bradyrhizobium; species Bradyrhizobium ferriligni. Next base: position 28,370 of record NZ_JBXEJO010000047.1, on the reverse strand, counting down.
CCAGCGCCTCCTTGCGGCAGCGGCGGAGACCGGCTTCTTCCGGCGTCACTTCGAAGGTACGGATTGTACCCGCCTCAAGCGATGCAACAAAGGTCTGGCCGGTAAGGGTAATTTCGTCGAGTCCGTCCGAGCCATGAACCACCCATACCGATTCCGCACCAAGGTTCTTCAATACATACGCCAAAGGCTGGACCCATTCGCGAGAGAATACTCCGATCATCTGCCGCTTGACTCTGGCCGGATTGGACAGAAGTCCGATTAGATTGAAAATCGTGTGGGTCCCAAGTGCGGTCCGAATCTGGCCAACGCGCTGCATCGCCGGATAATGGGGCGCCGCAAACATGAAGCCGATGCCAGCTTCGTGCACGCAACGCGCAACCGCCTCAGGCTCAAGATCGATCTTCACGCCGAGGCGCGCCAACACGTCTGCGGCACACAAACCGGAGGACGCAGCGCGGTTGGCGTTATTGACAACAGGAACGCCGGCCCCGGCAACAATAAAGGAGGCGCATGTCGACACGTTAGCCGACCACATGGAGCCTTCGCTCGCGCCAGTGATATCGATGGGATCGCAAGCCGCCTCGACCCGCGGCATTCTATCCCGAATCGCCGAGGCTGCACCGGTAACTTCTTCGACCGTTTCGCCGCGAACCCGCATTCCCATCAACAAGCCGCCGATCTGCGAAGGGGTCGCGTGTCCCGACATCATGCTGTCGAAGGCTAACGCGGTTTCCTCACGCGTCAGAGTGGCGCCGCTGGCAACTTTGCCAATGATCGATTTGAGCGCTTCCATCGAACTTTCCAGGATCCGTGTCCAAAGCTGAGGCTCGTCCGTTCAACGGTGTTTTCGTTGAAGAGACATGACATTGGTGCATCGAAGCAGCTGCCTGCCGCCCAACCTGAGCGGCTGATACTTCATTGACCCCTGCGTATCGGTTGGTTGGGTGCGGGGCCCTCGGGGAGGCTACAACCTGACGCTACGTGAGGGTCAAGCTCTCCATTTTATGGTGCTGTCAGGACAGCTCATCGGCCGATCAGAACAGTGCAGGCGCGTGGACGCCAGCGCCAACGTAAATGTCTCGCGCCGGTGGTTGCCGCGGCTGTCTCTTGAGCGCGGTGTTCCGATCCGGTCCACGGAAGCCTTCGGCCTGCGGGCGCCGCGTCGTCGAGCGTTGAAGCGAGCTCCATTACCTATTTCGGGTCGAAGCCCGACCTCATGGCTACCAGAAAGTAACCGGCCAGATTGCAGGTGAAGGTGCACAGAACGTCACGAACACCATGCTCTGCTGCTTTCACGGATTGGCTGTCATCGAACTCTACCTGCTGACGGTTGCGGAAGGTGGTATATCTCAAGCTGCATCTCGTGTTCGGTCCTGCTTTATAGCCGGAATACGCCATACTGCGGCGCGTCGATCGGCGCATTGAGCGAAGCGCTCAATGCAATTGCGAGGGCGGTTCTGGTGTCGACAGGATCCAGGATGCCGTCGTCCCAGATTTCGGAGGTCGCATAATAGGCGCTGGATCGTTCGTGATATTCTTCAAGAATTGGCTCTCGAATGGCTGCCAGTTCCTGCTCGGAGAGACGTCCGCCCGCGCGAGCCAACTGTCGCGCCTTGACGTGGGTGAGAACGCCGGCGGCCTGCTCGGCGCCCATCGCGGATATCTGGGAATTAGGCCAGCTGAACACAAATCGAGGATCAAACGCGCGTCCCGACATAGCGTAAGTGCCCGCGCCGTGCGAGCTATTGCAAACGACCGTAAACTTTGGCGCGGACGCTCCGGATACTGCCATGATCAGCTTAGCGCCGTCCTTGGTAATCCCACGCCGCTCATATTCGCGGCCAACCATGAAGCCCGTGACATTCTGCAGGAAGAGCAGGGGCGTCCGATTCTTGTCGCATAATTGGATGAAATGAGCGCCCTTCAGCGAGCTATCGCTGAACAGCACGCCATTATTGGCAAGGATCCCGACTTGATATCCATGAAGCCGCGCAAAGCCACACACAAGTGACGTGCCAAAACGCGGCTGGTACTCATGAAATCGGCTGCCATCGACCAGACGAGCGATGATCTCTCGCATGTCGAACTGCGCTCGGGCGTCCTTTGGAATGATACCGTAGAGTTCGGAAGCACTGTAGGCGGGGGGCTCAGGAGCCACTCGATCGATCCAAGTCTTCGCCGGTTGGCGGAACCGAGCGACGACGTCGCGGGCAATCGCAATTGCATGCATCTCGGAGCTTGCGACGTAATCACTGGTGCCCGACACGTTGGTATGCATGAGAGCGCCGCCCAGATCTTCGGCCGACACGTGTTCCCCGGTGGCAGCCTTTACGACCGGGGGGCCGCCGAGAAAAATCGCTCCCGTACCTTCGACCATGATGTTGTATTCACTAAGCGCGGGGACGTAGGCCCCTGCCGCGGTGCAGTGGCCCATGACGATGGCGACCTGCGGCACCCCCATCTTCGATAGAATGGATTGATTCCGGAGTATTCGACCGGCGTGGTAGCGATCCGCAAAGAATTCCGCCTGCAAAGGCAGAAACCCGCCGGCGCAGTCGCACAGATGAATCACCGGCAGACGGTTCTCGATGGCGATATCCAGGGCCCGCACAATCTTCTTGACCGAGAGCGGATACCATGCGCCGCTTTTCACGCTGGCATCGTCGGCATGAACAATCACCTCCCGACCCGCCACAATGCCGATGCCTACGACCTGCGCGGCGCTGGGCACCTCGCCATCATATGCCTTGTTGGCGGCCAGCGTGGAAAGCTCCAGGAACGGAGTTTCCGGATCGAGCAAGGCTGCGAGTCGCTCGCGAACAAACAGTTTGTTCTGTCGACGCAGTCGTTCGAAGTCCCGTTCAGGCCGGTGGAAGCGGGCAGCGCGTTGCCGTTCCTTCAATTCGGCCGCAAGCTGTCTGTTATGGAAATCATTGCGGCGAAACGCCTGCGAGTTAACGTCCGCTACGGAACCGATCCGCTGCATTTCAGCGCCCCTCTTCGGACAGCGTGACCAGCACAGCGTCATGCTCGAAGCTTTCGCCTTCCTTGACGTGAATCCGATCGACGATGCCGTCCTGTGGTGAGCGTATGATCGTCTCCAGCTTCATGCTCTCAATCATCATCAGCGCCATTCCCGCCGAGACTGATTGGCCAGGCGAAACGGTAGTCGCAATAACTACGCCAGGCATCGGCGCACGGGCGATTAGAGGACGTGTTTCGTCATTCGCGGTAGTGAGCGCTCGCAATGGGTCGTTGTAGCGCACAATGCGGGTTCTGCCGCGTATATGCAGGTGAATCAGGTCGCCATCGATGGCGAACCTGACCGGTTCGCGTTCCCCCGCAATGGTCAGGATGCCGCTACTCTCACTGTGCTGCGTGAACGCGACGGGGGCAATTACTTGGTCGCACAAATGGAGCCGGTAGCCCTGCTGGCTGGTTGAAAGCCATAGCCTATGGTCTACGCGGTCGACCTCGAATGAGTGATACACGTCAATTTCTCCAGCTGCCGAATGCTGCGTGAAGCTCGGGCACGGCGTCAGCGGAAGCACGCACCGGTCTCGTCAGCAGAGCGGCGGATGCCAGGAACGCAGACAATCCGGTAGCAAAATTGTCCGCTGCAAGATGCGGGTTTTCTTCAAGGTATCCCGTATGAAGCTGACCGCCGAGAAATGCCTCGTCGGCTAGGATCCGGGCGAGCAAGCTTGCATTGGTCTCACACCCAAGTAGAACAAGTTCTCGAACCGCACGATGGGCTTTCATAGCAGCCTCTATGCGGCTTGGTGCATGCACGATGATCTTTGCAAGCATCGGATCGAACGCCGCCGTGATGTGCTGACCTCGCATGATGCCGCTGTCGATCCGTACGCCGTCCGGATACTCGAGAAGAAGTACTTTGCCAGTGGTTGGAACGTATCCGCGTTCGGGAGCCTCCGCGTACAGCCTAAGCTCGATCGCATGCCCGTTCGAAGCAATATCGGATTGCGAAAGCGCAAGTTCGCGGCCCGCTGCGGCATAAACCTGTTCGGCGATCAGGTCGACGCCAGTGACCATCTCGGTCACTGGATGCTCGACTTGAAGGCGGGTATTCATTTCGAGAAAGTAGAAGTCGCCTTCGCTGAGAATGAACTCAACCGTTCCAGCATTGTGATATTGCGCCGCACGGGCGATGCCGACAGCGGCTTCGCAAATGCGCGCCCGCAATTCTGGTGATAACGCGGGCGAGGGCGTCTCCTCTATGATCTTCTGGAAGCGGCGCTGCACCGAACACTCACGCTCGAAGAGATGGACTAGGTTACCGAAGGCGTCACCCAACACCTGTACTTCGATGTGCCGCGGCATTTCGAGATATCGTTCGACATAAAGTCGGCCATCTCCGAAGCAGCGACGCGCTTCACTGCGGGCCTGCTCGATGGCTGCTTCCAATGCATCTGGGTCGCGGACAATCCGCATGCCCTTGCCCCCACCGCCCCCTGTCGGCTTCACCAGCAAAGGATATCCGACAGCTTGCGCTCTCGAAACGAATGTCGGCGGATCATCTTCTTCGATGGCGCAGGGAAGGACTGGAAAGCCGTTACGCTGAACGAAATTGCGGGCCCGGATCTTGTCCCCCATGAGCTCGATGGTTTCCGGAGCAGGCCCGATGAAGGTAATACCTGCCTTGATCACAGTCCTGGCGAACTCCGCACTCTCGGAAAGCAATCCATAACCCGGATGCAGTGCCCCGGCATTCGCCTTGCGAGCGGCAGCGATGATCTGCGCTATGTCCAGATAGCTCGCCACCGGCGTGCGGCCGCTAATCGGAATCGCCAAGTCGGCCATGGAGACGGCCGGGGTCAGGGCGTCTACCTCGTGGTAGGCAATCGCAGAACGGAGTCCAAGCTTCCGTGACGTTTTGATGATTCGTGCAGCTATCTCGCCCCTATTGGCGATTAGAACCGTGTCGAAGGGTAATTTGTGCATTCGCTTATCCGGACAAGCACTGTGGCCAGAGCGTCTGTCAGTTGTGACCGATTGGTACCGCTCTCGACGGCCCGCGCTTGATCACTTGCCTTGGTGGAAGATCAGGCTTGATCCATTTCAAAATGTGAGCTGGCACGGCTCACGCCGGCGATCCCTCATTTTGAGCCACTGTTCTTCTTGCCAGTATCTCGAACGGAGAACACGTAGCGACACTGCTGGCTGAGGCTCGCTTGCTTTGATCGAAGACAAGACGTAATGGCGACACGATCAGGTATGTGGCTGCTGCACAGGCGGATCACGTCCTCCATACAAGCTTCCTTCTCCTCCGCGGTCGGCGCTTGGTCGCGCGCATTCATCTGTTCGGGGATTGCGGCTGTCATTGCGACAGCAAGAGCGATAGCGCGGTAGTCGCCATTGAGAAGCGAAGCCAAACGCAGCCGTGGGTTTTGAGTCATGATATCCCTTCAAGCCGGTGGGGGCAGCGGTTGTGTTTTCACTTGGCCAAACGCAAAATGACCTGACGATTGGAAAATGGCCCGGGTAGGCAGTTCTCATTATCTGTCAGGAAGCGTCTAGATTGTCGAAGGTGGTCCCCACATGTCTAGGATCGTACAATCTGACGCAACGAGCGATTCAAGCCCCTTCGTGGGCCCAATCGTCTGAAGATCTGGGAATGTGCATGTTCCGTCTTAGGCGAACGCCTACGCGAGGGGCCTCGGATGGAACAGTGTACGCAGTATTGCTGCACGGCGCCTGCGCATGGCACGGCGGCGTAGCCAACGAGATAAGCATCGCTGTTACGTAATTGTACGTAGCGCGCTTGTCGCATTTCTTTGATCTGACAATTGCATGCTCACCGCCATGAATCCGAAAAGTAAACTCTACGAGCCCGATCACTGGCGAGGCCGTGCGGAAGCAACGCGAAAGAAGGCGGAAGCACTCGCTTACGGCAAATCCAGAGATAGGCTTCTTAAGATTGCCATCGAATACGACAAGCTGGCTCTGCGTGCCCAGGACTGGCAGGCGCGCATAAACGAGAACGACACGTTGTCCGATTATGAGTTGTAAGGGCTCGCTGCGCTTCAACCAACTCCCCGGGCATACCGGTTCGCAATTGCATTCGTGGAACAAAGGTCGCTCGGCGCGCTTGGCGCCGAGTCAATTGCAAGTCTGTACACCGGATGAGCCGAGACGTACGGCGGGGCGTCAGATCTCGGGGAGAGGGCACGAGGTGGCCGCGTGCAACATGTTGATATGACGGCCTGCTCCTGTCGCGATGGGATCGGGACGCTGGCGAGTCTGGCGACGCGATCCCTGTCGCCATTCTTGCGCGGGCTTCACAAAGCGCGTTTGCGGCCTTCTGCGCATCTGGGCGCGGGTAATAGCCGATGTCAGCCGGCATGCTGGCGGGTCATGTCCGTCCGCCGATTCGAGGCGTTGTCCTGTTATCTCCGCCCATTTCGTTTGCGTCGCGAGAGAGCCGCATGTCGTGTCTAGGTAATCCGTCAGGTGTTGACTTGAACCAAATCAAAGAAAGAGAGTTCCACTGCCAGACTGGCGGTGCGCCTGCTTCATCCTCCGCACGATTTGATCGGAACAGTCGCGGCATACGAGTGGTCGAGAAGCGCTCGTGTGCCGCACTATCTGTCAAGACATCGCCCTCGATTCTATTTCGCTCATAGGAGCGCTGCGACGCTCCAGCAGATACCGGCCCAGAGCAGCGCGTTTAGGAGCAAGCCGACCAGTGGCCACAGGTTCCATTTCGTTTGTGTCGGCCAAGATCCGCAATCAGCGCCATACTGCTTGATCATGGGGTGCTTTGGTGTGCGCCAGTGCATCATTCATCCCACGATGCGCTGGCCCACGGAAGCAGGCTCGCGTTTGGATGTCTCGTATCACTCATGAGTTTCGCGGTCTTCCTTCACGGGCTTGAGTGTCAAAATTCCGTTCGTATCGTCGCTCAGACGAAAAACCCTGCGAATCGCCGGCCTGCGTAGCGCTGCAGCGTTCCGGACAACACAAATAGCCCGTCGTGAATTGACGACCGGATATGGCGCGTCCTGTTCGCTTCGTTTTCTTGACCGCAGCAATCAGCATGCCACGAACGGAGATGTACCGGCGCCGCTTTGACAAAAGAAAAAATGCTATTTGTCGCGTTCAGCGCCATGGTCTAGCTGCCCTTAGTCGAATTCGCGACACCGATGTCTGAAAGCCAACGACAGTAGGTCCGTCGCAAGCGACATACGGCGACAATGTCGTCCGAAAGATCGCCGTTGATCGCGGTTCAGCCTGAGGCAGCAAGCCAAGTTAGTCGTCTTCGCTGACCGCTAGCTGACGAAGAGCCGCTTAGATGGAAGAAAAGCGTTGAGATGTTGGCAGTTCACTTAATGACATGTTGGCTCAGCCGTCTGCGGCTCCGATGCGAACTGGTTTGAGTTTGCGCTCTTACAGCCTGATCACGGTCACATAGATGACGCATTGGCACTGTTTCAGACCACGAGAAGCGCGTGCTGCGAGCTATGGAGGACCCACATGACGGCGCGGACCGAGGCGCCGTCCCTTTCGAATCATAGTGGCGGCAGAGCGTGCGCGGCTTTCGAGCCATAATGGAATCTACAAGCAGGTATCATATGCGATCAAATGGAGCCGCCGGGATGACGATCGGTCCATCGTCGATGAGTTGATGGGCCATGATCGGCCTCGACCCATTTCATATGGTCAAGCACATCACCAGCTGATCTGCACGGGCAGGGCAATGAATACTTGTTTGGACGTGCTAAGGCTCAAGAGCCGACCTGCCTGCAGGCCGGCGCTGTTCGGCGAAGAGAGCCCAAGCCTGCCAGCATAGATGAGCAAGATGGCCCACGCGAGGCTCGACGTGGTGACGAAGTCGTCCACCGGGTCTGCCCGTCGGGTCAACCATGGGTGTGTAACTGGCCGATTCGTATCGAGCGGATCGTGCGCGGCCTGGCAATCAAGGGGCAAATGAGCGTGTCCGTCGTGTCCTAAAACGCGATATGAGCGTTCGAAAACCAAGAATTAGGAGAGCAAGTGATGATGGACATCTGCGTATTTCTCGGCAGATGGTTCGCTGAAGAGTGGTTTTGGAACGCCGGGGTGAGGACCGAGCTGGCGCCGGTTGATCAGTTGCCAGACAACGTCATCTACGTCGACTTCAAAGCAATCCGCGAGGCAAAGGAGGGGACGTGCGAGCGCAGATCATAGAGAAGCTTGAGGCTGGCCGGGTAAAATACGGGCAGTTCGCCAGCGTTCCTGGATCAGGCCCTTGCGGCCTGTTTCTTGTGCAGGGGCCCTGCGGGTGTGAACTCAAGATCAGTGGATTTGTTCGTCCTACCTGGGAGCACGTCGCTGTCTCGACGGCGCGGCGTTGTCCAAACTGGGAAGAGATGTGCTTCGTAAAAGACCTGTTTTGGGATGAAGAGGAGTGCGTGATGCAATTGCATCCGCCTCTTTCGCAATATGTGAATAACAGTCGGTATTGCCTGCATCTATGGAGACCCACTGATCGAGACATCCCGATGCCACCGCCGAGCTTCGTAGGCATTGTTGGGCTAAGACCGTCCGACGCAGCAATGTTGTTTGCGCGGATGAGTGCGACAGCATGACGAGTTGCATCAACAATGTCCGCGCAGAAGCGGGCGCTTGGTTAGCGCAGAAACGTCGGTTCTGCGCCGCCGGAAGGCAGCACGATTGCCGGACATGTCGGGCTTGTCTGCCAGTTGCAACGTGCCGGGGGGCAGCCGGAAATCCGGCTGCCGCACAGGTGGTCATTAACGTGTACTGAATCGGCAAGAGTTGCCTCATATGCATCACCGCGGCTGCTTTCATCGTGGGCGTGTTGGGATTCGAGTTAGTTTTTGGTGGTGTTCAGCCAGTGCTTGTGGAAAGCCGCGTTGAACGTGGGGGTAGGAGCAACAACGGAAGTCGTATCGAGGGCGGGCACCACTTCAAGCGGAACCACGTGCTCTGCAGTCCCAGCCACTCGCCCGGAACAGGGCTGGCGATCAAAACGGTGTGCCTCCAATCGGGGAGATGAACGATAACGTTTCCAAGCTTGTCGGCTCGACAGCTTGTCGTCAGCTTGCGGCAATATCCTTCAGAGGCAGAGCATGAGCATCCCGCACTCGCTCTGAGGAAATCTGCGCTCAAGAGGCAGGCGAGCCATCATGTATAATCGAGTGAGCGGACTATCCATAGCTTCCAATCGGGCTGATCAATCGGGACAGTCGATGGACAGTGGCAGCTTTGCGCAAGCACTTACGGAATGCGCGCAACAGGAGAGTCTGTCAGATGGTGAGTCGTTCGACCAAATGGGGGGCTGCTGCAGCAGGCCAGACGCAAACGGTTACAGTCCAGAGCCCTCCGACTCCAGCGTATCTTCTCTGTCCTACGATTCCAATCCATCCTCTCTGTCCTCCGATTCCAATCCATCCTCTCCAGCAAGGCCGATCCGTGCCCTGTTCGATTACAGGACTGCTGAATTGCCTGAGGCCAATGTTAACGGTATCTGCCTTGGGTTGGCCGCGGAGTGGCTGCTCGATCTCAATAGTAGCCCCTCATCCCGAATGAGTGCGCTGCGGCCGGGCGCTCAAAACCATGCCTCGGCGGCAGCGCGGCAGAAGGAGTATGAAGATGCCAAGACTGACTTGCGAAACGCTGGGGCAGCAGGTTCTCATGGCCTTCAGGCAAGAAGCAAAATGTTGGGTGATGCGGGTTTGCATCCATCCAACGAACAGACGCGATATAGGTTCGGCTCATCTTCGCGCATTGACAAGATAGTGAAAGAAATCACGGCCGATCCATCGGTCTACGTGCTCAGCTTGCGTTTCGCAGCAGGTGGCAAACACTCAATCGCGACGTCGACATCGAATGGAATGACGACCCTCTTTGATCCTAATTATGGGGAGTTTACTGTTCGCTCAGATCAGATAGGTGAGGTGTTCAAAAGTCTTGCCGAGCGCTACAGGAACCCGAACCAACGTGATATATCGACGGTTGTCACGCAAAGGGTCGCCTGAGCGTTCGGAGCTTTCACCAACCCTGCCGAGATCTCCGTCTTTCCCGGCGCGGAAACGATGGAGACCTGAAAATCAGGACGTCGCGTTTAGGGGCAACCGGATGTGGGCTCCGAGACTGCCGCTTCAGCATACGGCAACGCGCTGAGATGAAGCCACGCTGACGGTGTGGAGATGTTAGAGGTTCGCTTGATGAAGGGCCGATCTCTTCGAGCGAGAACTTGTGCATTCTTTGCGTGCGGGCGTTGATAGCGGCAATGCGGGCGGAATGTGAGGAGCTTTGCGACAGCGTCATATGCTGGCGCGGGTGCGGTTGACCCGCGATCTGGATTGTCCATGATCGCTGCATGCCAGCATTTGTCTATCAGCGTGTTAAGCACCAGATTGCGAACCAACCCCGCCCTAGATCATCTGCAGCTTCATTACGTCCATGTGAAGGAGCTGGCGAGCGTCATCATCGAGAATTCGTGCTCCGGCACGCCGTGAAGCATTCGGATAGTTTTACGACCTGGAGTCGCGGGCGTCTTCGGCAGCAACCGGCGGGTCGCCGTGGCCTCTGATGTGAAGGCGCATTCCGTTTGAGAATCCATAGATTGCCTGGCATTTGCCAGAACGATGTCGCGAAGGATAGCGGCAAATCGAGCGGCGGTCGCTTTGCCCCGCAGTCCAATAGACAGACTGAGCGTCAGATCGGCGTCCCAGCCTCGTCAGAAGCCAAGTGTGCGGTGGAGGGAGAATCGATCTGCTTCAAGCTCGGCTGATTGGTCCAGAAATATCGTCGCCAAAGCTCCGTTCCGAGCATTCTCGGCGACGGAGTGGAAAACATCTCAGCGTCAGTAGCGGCTAGCGGCGCTGCGCTTGTTCGGAAAGGGAGGCCTCGCGAGATGCCGCTCAGAACCGGCCCGCGCCCTGAGCGTTTCGCGATGATGGCAACCCAGGCACGCATCAACATCTTTCGACGCGCCTACTCAATCCTACAACGGCCGGCTAAGCGGTGTATCCAGTGATCCTTTACAGACCAGACCAGCGCCTGGCACTCGTTCCGTTCGGAAGGTGTGAGCTGTGGCTCGTTTGCACTAGGCGCGGATCTGTAGGAACGTTAGAGACCTTCGTCAGCGAGGCGCGATGAGTGGCGTTGGATATCAGGTTTATTCGAAGAGTGGCAATGGTGCTATCCGGGTCGTCGTTTGCTCCGCAAAGCAAGCTCTCGCCAAGGCAAATGAACTCGCCGAATCTGGAAACGAGATCCTGATCAAGGACCTTGCCGGCAGGGTCCTCGACACGGCGACGATCGTTGAACTCGCCGCGTGCGAATAGATTGCTTATCCCGGCATCGGTGGTTCGGCGGCTATGAGACAAAGCTGTTCGTTCCATCTATTCGTGGGAACGCCTGTGGACCGGAAGGATCGGAACCTCTTCGCCAACGCTTCAATCTCGGGCCGATTGGTCAATGATGGCAGCTCGGCCTGGAAATCGAGAACCGCTCAATCCGCCGGCCAGGTGGAACCAGACTGTTGACAACATCCGGAAGCTTGCTCCGCCGTATCTCGCGAGCCGTCCGAAATTGGCGACGCCCCGGCGCACGGATTGAAGAGGTTCTTGAGCGATCGTTGAGCCATCGTTCACGACGAGACGACCGTTTGACGGGCCCCGGCCTTCCTGTCGTCGTGCGGCGACTCAGAACGTCCAATCACGACATGGCTTTCCTACGCAGCGGCAGAGTGAATTGAAGCGTCGCGGCCGTCTCCTACTTGCGGGCAAATGACAGCCTCCCTCCGTGAGCCTCCATGATTGAACGGCAGATCGAAAGTCCCATTCCAGACCGCTTGATTTAGTGGCGAAGAAGGGATCCAAGACGCGGGCCGTATCATCCTCAGCGATCCCGACGCCACAATCAGCCACACTAAGCTGCACGTATTCTGCACTGTGGCTGAATGAGCGAATGACGGGATAGATCAGATCGCGAAACGGAAGATGTGCAGCTAGCGTTGTTCGATGCTGCTGCGATTTCTGGGGTTCTGCCTCAACATCGCACGCAACGTCCCAACGAGCCAGGCCAATGAGCTCGGCGGCCCAGAGACCTGCAGCGCTCGCGTGTTCCGAAAGACGGGTGCATAGGTGATCCGGCCCGGTATCCCAGAGCCAGTCCGAGGCCGTTTCGGCATAGTAGCGAAATCGCTGCTCGCTTTCCTGCAGTGCTGCAAGCGTGTTTTCCAACCGCTGCCTGGGCGCGTATTGTCCGGTGACATCCACATCCGTTCCAATGATCTCGCTGACCTCTCCGTCGCTACCAACCACGACATACGCAACGGAATGTATGCGCCTCAGCGCTATCGATCCCAGATCAAGGCCTCCGCCTGAACCAGGGATTGCGCGGAATGTTTAGGATGGCACCTCGGCCTGTTGTGCAGGCGTACCCCAGGTTAATTTAATGGTGAGCGATTAGCTGTGACGCGTTGATCCGCGGAAGCAAGCTATGTCCGCACTGGTCGCCGCCCCAAGTCGTCGACATCACCAGCTGGCCGCAGCTGGGGTAACGGTCGCGAAAAAATAGAGATCCCTCTCCCTACGACCGCTCTCATCCGGCTTTACGGGGCCACTTGTGAGCTTTGTGACCAATGTCGGAAAGTTGACGAAACGCCGGCTCTGACAAGCCCCAGAAGCAAGCAATTTCAGTTGGCGCGCCGTTTGCTTCGTTCACGGCGTCAGAACTGATCGCTTCCAAGCAGCGGTTGGCCAGGAGATTACCGATGTTGCGAGTTGAGGTAGAGCGATACGTCGAGTATCCCGCGAAACAGCGTCGTCTGCTCTAAAATCTCAAACAGAACGCTACAGGTCTTCGACGTATGGAGCCCAGTTTGAGATACGCAGTCGGACTGCGTCCATAACCCCATAAGCCGCATGCGCCTTCGTGTCCCAGCGGCGATGTCTGGCACCTGTTTGGATGCTTCCCGATATGTGTTCATAGAAGTCATTGTGCAGCAATGAAAAGAAGTCCAACGATCCCGCGGATAAATGTAGCGAATACGCATCCCGTTGATGTGTATATATCTCCCGTCAACTTGACAGCCAATGGCAGAGCACATCTGGGGCATGCCGCTGGGCCATATCTCAGAATGGATGTTGTGCAGAAGCACCTGAAGAGGGCGGGGCATCATGTTCGTTCTGGACTGACGACTGACGGTTTCGAGAACCATGTCCTGGTCCGAGCGGCTCTTGAGAGCATTGACCCGTCCGCCTTGGCACATGGCTTCCATATCAGAATTGTTGAAGATCTCGCCTCTGTCGGTGTCGTCTTCGATCATTTCGATGATCCAGCGTATGGCCGCAATCTGCAGCGCTTTTCGAAGGTCGGCAACGCGCTGATGGGCGCCTTATCTGCAGCAGGCTCGCTTCGTTTCCTCGCGGGGCGCTTACCAGTGGACGATGCGGATTCTAGTGCCGCACCAGAAGAGCGATTCTGCATTGGAGGCTGGTTTGGTGCAACCTGCCCGGTTTGCCTGGCATCTGCCGGGAGCTTCTTCTGCGAACAGTGTGGACATCATTTTGAGCCAGAGGAAGCGCTGAATCCGGTATCTAGGCGCGGGCGGATCGTCGAATGGCTGGAAAACATTTCCGCGTTCCTTTCAATTTCGGGAAAGGACCTATTTCGACGGACGTGGGACGATACGGCCATCGAATCCAGCTTTCTGGAGATAGGGACACGGTACGTCGCGCGCAAAGGCCAGCAAATGCGCCTGACCGTACCAGGACTACACGGGCTGGCTTGGAATTCACGACATTTCAACAGCCAGCAGATACTGTTTAGCTACTCCTCGTTACTCTACGCTCATTCTATCTATTGCGGTTACAAGGACACGGAGGGCACCCGCAAGCCAAATCCTTTTGCGCGCGAGTCCAATGCGTTCCTCATTGGCGGTACCGGTATCGATAACACAATCCCGATGCTTGTCGGAGTTACTGGATGCGCATTGGGTCAGAACTCGTTCCGCCCATTTGATCGAATTTTTTTCAATCACTTCCTTCGGCTGAACGGTTCGAAGTTCTCTACGAGTCGCGGCCACGTGATCTGGGCAGGCGAAATCGCTCGAATTCCAAATATATCGGTCGACGTCCTCAGAGTGTACCTGTCGGAAATCTGCCCGGAAGAAACCGAGACCGACTTGGTACCAGAGCGCCTGGTCGATCGTTACAACGCGGTTCTCGACAAGATATCCGCGGCAATCGACCGCTGCACGGGGTCGCTAAACACGATGCCGTCTCTCGCTGGATGTCACGTTGATGGTGCGATGATGGTTACGTTGGATCGGCTCTACGAAAAGCAGTGCGCCGCGCTTTCGCTCGACCGTCTGCGGGTATCGCAATCGTCGCGGCCGCTTATCGAATGGGTTGATCATCTTGATGGTTCGCCGGACCATAAGACCGCTTACGCCTGGCTTATGGGATTCAGTATATTGGCCTGGCCGCTGATGCCCAAGATAACAGAAGCCTTATGGCGCTGGCTCGGTCATAGCGGCCATCCAGTTGCCGCACGCGCTTCGACGCCTTCACCTCACCGAAATGGAGGGGCACCGAAGATCGATGGACGCAGGTTGGCGGTCTCAGATATTGAACGATGCCTTCCGGGAAAGATTGCAGCATGACAGTCGCGAACATCGTTCCTGCCGAGAAACTGCCCAGTGCGATCCCGTTAGAAGTGTCCATTCCTTTCATGCTTGGTAGTATCAGTTTGGCGGCGTCCTATGGTTCGAGTTTCTTTCTCGTGGACGCTCTGCGGTCCATTCAACAAAGCGCCACGACCGCCGGAGCCGTTATCTCGACCGGTACGATCGCAACGATACTGTGTTCGCTAATGGTCGGCCGGATCGCGGATTCGCTTGGCTTAATGCGAACTATCACCGTAGCCGCAGTGATGATGGCGGGCGCGATGATGTGTTTCGCATTAGCGTCAACTTTAACGCTCTTCGCTTACGTCGGAGGACTTTTTCTCGGCATTGGGTGGTCCGGCTTCTATATGCTGGCGCCTCTTCAAGTCCTGGGCCACGTGCGGGCCGAAGCCCGCATCAAGTATCTTACCTTGCTATCCGGGTCGCAAATGCTGGGTATCGGACTTGCTTCTCCTCTCGCGCACACCGTCGCGGTGACTGCGGGATCCTACATTGCGGTGTACGCCCTATTTGCGGCTGCATGTCTCGTTGGCGCGACGTTCTTGGAATTCGCCGGTAGGGGGCTGGCGCAAGCTCCTCAGACCAAATTGCCAACCATACGTCTCACCCTGGAGGGCGTGCTAAAAGCGTTCGAATCGAACACGCGATATCCGATCATCATGATCGGCCTTGGGGGATGCGTTTTCGCCGGTCTTTTCACGTTCCAAACGCTCTACGCTGCATCGCGATCACAGTCTGCCGACACATTCTTTCTGGTTTTCACGCTGACAGCCGTCTTCATGCGGTTTGCTGTGGCGCCGGTAATTGGAAGATTTCGCCTTGAACGCGTAGCCGCGGTTCTCATCATATGCACTATCGCGGGGCTATTCATTCTTTTCGTGAATGTAGGCAGTACGGCGAACTACATCTTCGGAACGATGATGTTCGCGCTGGGATACGGTCTCAGCTATTCGACCCTGAACAGTATGGTCGTGTACATTGCTGAAACGGATGGGACATCGTTGGCAATTGCGTCTCAAGTCTTCACGCTCTCCTACTTCATTGGCCTATTCGGATTTCCATACATCGCAGGGCAAATCGTGAAGTTCGGCAGCGTCGATAATCTGCTGATAAGCATGATGATACTTATCGTCGGGAATGCAGTTCTTCTTGTAACTCAAGTTTTCTCGGGCAGCCGAGAACATTGACTGGCTCCTTGTGGGATCATGGGATGCTGAAACACGCCGACAGCTACAACGTCATCGCGATCGGTGCGGGGCCGGCTAATCTGAGTCTGGCAGCGCTCGCGGCTCCAATTCTGGACATTTCGTTGAACGTCCTTGAAAGCTTAGAGAAGGTAAAGTGGCATCCCGGTCTGCTTTTGGCAGGTGCCGTCATGCAAACCAGCCCGCTAAAGGACTTGGTCACACTGGCTGATCCGACAAGTGCATACAGTTTCCTCGCCTACTTGCATGATAAGAAGCGACTTTATCAAGCTATTGTTCGGGGACTGGCCTCTGTTACTCGTAGTGAGTTTGAGGACTATTTGCGCTGGGCTGCGGCGAAGCTGGCGAACATTCAATTCGGCGAGCACGTGAGCGCAGTCGAACTGCGCGGCGAAGCCTTCAATATCACAACGAATTGCCGCAGTTACCAAACCGGTACGATTGTGCTTGGTGTGGGCAGGGTACCGTCTGTTCCTGAGTGGGGCAGGAATGCGCCGCCAAACGAGGTGTTTCACGGGAGTACCCTTCTCCTGCGGCGACGTGAGCTTTCCGGCAAGCGTGTCGTGGTCGTAGGTGGCGGCCAAAGCGGGGCTGAAATCTTCCTTCATCTCCTCGGTGGTGCATGCGGTCCATTGGGAACCCTGACCTGGGTGACGCGCCGCGCAAGCATATTCGCGCTCGAAGACAGTCCTTTCGTCAATGAATGGTTCTTTCCGCAACATGGTGATTGGTTTTTTGACCAGAGTGAAGCCGCCCGGAAGCAAATTCTTGAGCGACAATCGTTGGCGAGCGATGGCGTGAACTGCTCGACGCTGCGCGCCATCTACAATGCGCTGTACGACCGCGAAGTTCATAGACGGTCCTACCCGGCCCACGTAAAGATATACGTGGATACCACGGCAGAGGACTTGCGCGGCATGTCCCCCTTTCGCTTGGATTTGCGTCAGCGGAAGACAGGAACTTGTTCACAACATGTCGCAGACATTGTCGTCTTGGCCACAGGCTACCGCACCGAAATCCCATCGTTCCTGAAACCGATCGCAGGCCGGCTCAAGGTCCTGAATGCCCCAGGTGGCTCTCAAGAGATCGTGGTCAACAAAGAGTTCTCGGCTCGTTTTGACGGTCCCGGAAAGTGCCGCTTGTACGTCCAGAATGGCGCACGCCTTCAACATGGCATCGCTGATACAAATCTAAGCCTGGTTCCTTGGCGCGCTTCGCTGATCCTCAATTCGATCATCGGCCGCGTAGCCTACGATTGCGGGCCGGGAACAGGCGTCATCGAGTGGAGTAGCATTAGCTACGAGGGCTCCTGCTGACCGAACACGGCGTAGTGGTTCGGAGTATACAATGAAGAATGCACAGTTGATGGCGCTGGGCGACAGGACGGTCTATAGCCCCGGTGTAGTCTTGCAGCACGTTGAAGAAATCGGCGAGTCCGGGACCCCTTGTCCCGTCGAGCTCATCGAATTTCGGCTGGATCCGTTCGCTGTGTCGACGCCTCATTCTCATTCTTCCTGCGAGATCTGGCGCATCACGAGCGGCCAAGGTCGGGTGATAACTGACGATGGAGAGTTGGCCATCAAGGCAGGCGATCTGGTGTTTCTGCAGCCACATCGAACCCATTATTTGGAAAATCGCGGCAGCGAAATTCTGTGCGCTTTGTCTATCGCTTGGGAGGGAGCTCGATGACCGACAGCATTTACGACCTGGCGGTCATTGGCGCCGGCGTCATGGGCCTGAGTGCCGCCTTCATTGCAGCGAACAGCCGGCCGCGGGATAGAATCGTCATCTTCGATCGAGAGACCGTGGGGGCAGGTGCCAGTGGGTTTGCCCCCGGAATCCAAATCAACATCGGTCGTAATGAAAAGGAAAGAAGCCTCCTCAATCGTGGTTCAAGGATTTGGCGAGAGATCTATCCCCATGGGCAATGGCCCGGCGGCCGAGACTGCGACGTATTTTGGTTGACGCGTGATCCGGAAGAACTCACGCGAACGAGCTGTGTGGTTGGTACCGCCCCATCGACTTCTTTCGCGCTCAGGGAGAGACTTTTATCACTGCCGCAATTTGTGGTTCCCGGCGATATGGTCGTGGCACTGGATCGGGGGTCTTACTGCCCAGTCAATTCCATTGTTCGGGACCTTTCCCTACGGCTCAAGGCCGTCGGGACTTCGATACGGGAGCGCACATCGATTGCACGGATACGGCAGAGGCCGAGCCATATTCGTCTTCGGACATCTGATGATAGCGAACTCTCGGCGAGGCGGGCCGTTCTGGCAATCGGTCCATGGCTGCCAGAGTCACCCTTGCGCGCGCATTTCGCGGAGGGGCCGCGATGGCGAGTCAAAAAGATCGTCGCGCTTCACTTGGCGGCGCGCCCTACAACGAACTGTCCAATGGTCGGCTTGTTCGATGACTATGCGTTCCTGGTTCCTATGATTGAGGAGGGGTATTGGTTGTTCAGTTTCACCTCGCAAGAATGGGATGTGAGACCTGACCCCGGCGGGCTGCACGTCAGTTCGGATGATCTCGCGCGCGCCACCGCAATCCTCGCAAAATGGTTTTCCCCTGACATCCCCACCGTGGTATCAGCGCGTGTGTTCTGCGACTGCTATTCTGACGATGGGGTCCCGTTCTCTCGTCCAGCTCAAGATGTCGCCGGACTGTATGTCATTGGCGGCGGTGCAGGTAACGGGTTTCGTTTTGGGCCCGCGTGCGCGGAAGAGGCAATTCGATCGCTGTATTCTCACCATTGATAGTCGTCGGCGTGCCGTGATGAGAAGACATGTGCCGATTGGTCTCGAAGACCATCCCTATCATAAACTTGTAGATGCCGTTCGCGAGACGTCGAGATCGACCATGATTGTTGATCTCAGCGCAATTGAAGCCAACTATCGGAAGTGCCAGGCGCTTGCGCCTCGCAGCGCTTGCGGCGCCGTCGTCAAGGCTGATGCCTACGGTCTTGGCGCGACACGTATAGCGCCCTTCCTGGCTTCCCTCGGCTGCGTGCATTTTTTCGTCGCTGATGTGGAGGAGGGCGTTGCCTTGCGCGAGGTGCTGCCATCATCCGCGAGGATCTATATGCTCTACGGCGCTATGCCGGGCATGGAGCTGGCGGCCGAGCAGCGCAATTTGCTGCCGATCCTCAACAGCAGGGAACAATTGGAGGCCTGGCTTCGGCATTGCCGACTTCGCAATCGTGCGCTGCCAGCAGGAATTCATGTCGACACTGGCCTTTCTCGATTGGGGTTTTCCATTGATGAATTACGCGCAATCGTCGAAAATAGAAACGGATTATCTGAATTGCCTGTCGTGCTGTTCATGAGTCAGCTCGCCTGTGCAGAGTGGCGAAACGAGATCTGTCTCCAACAACTGAATCGGTTTCGCAGACTTTCCCATTTGTTCCCGAATGCGATTCTTTCGCTATCGAATTCGGCCGGACTGTTCGCCGGACGTGAGTTTCATTTTGACCTCGTAAGATCGGGTGGAGGAATTTTCGGCTTCTCGGCGTCCGATGATCCCGATTTCAAGCCAATGCAAGTTGTTCATCTGCGAACGCAAATTATTCAATGCCGTAAAGTCGAGCATGGGGAAGCGATTGGATACTTCAGGTCCTACACAGTAAAGAAGCAAATGCGGGTCGCGACCGCCGCGATTGGTTATGCTGATGGATTTCCGCGTACTCTGGGTAATCGAGGGCATGTCTTCATATATGGTCGTCGTGCGCCTATCGTCGGCTTCGTTTCGATGGACCTTATCACCATTGACGTAACTGACCTGCCCGAGAGTTGGACGCCGCCCGGTACGGTGGTGGATCTCATCTGCCCCGAGCAGACCGTCGGGGATATGGCGTCGGCCGCGAAAATGCTGAGCGACGAATTGACCACGGCGATGGGACGACGATGCCGCAGGCTTTACGTCTCATCCGCGCGAGATGATATGAGGCACCAGTGAACTCCTCCGCGTTCCGATCCCAGCAAGTCAATCGAGCGATCTATCTAGGCAATGAAGGCGTACGTCTCATGCGTCCGAGCTATTTCACTGCCGAGGTGCGTCAGTTTCATCATCGCGAGAGACTGTTTTACCTCGATCTCCTGTGCGCGACCCAGTACCAGTTGATCATAGAAGTTGGTTGTAGCGGCTACCGCCTTATCGGCATAAAAAACGATGACAATGATTATCTTGGCATCGAAATAAATCCACCTCGTATGCGCCGGTTAAAGAGCAGGAGAGGAGCGGTTATCCGCTGCGAGGCCAGAAAATTCTTCAAAAGAATGCGGCTAATCGAAGAGATAATGCGCCGATATGATGGAAAGGTGCTTTGCATACTGCCGTTTAATTTTATTGGCACGATGGACGCGCCGATGGAATTTCTGTCGCTGGTCTGCAAAGCGCCTTTTGATCTAGCTTTGTCGCTCTTTTCGACGAGCGATACGGCAACGGTGGCTCGCCACGAATACTATGACCTTTGTGGTATTACCATTCAGGAGGTGGTGCGCACGGATGACTATGTTCGATTAGATTGCTCCAACGGTTTTCAGGCATTCGCTTTCGATCCGGTCTTTCTGGTGAACCGCATATCCTCGTATGGCTTCCGCTTGAACGAGATAGAATATCATGATGTCTGTAACTTCCTTCATTTCAAAAAGGGGCATCCTGAAATGAGGGCGGCAGGATAATGAGGGAGCAGGACTAATGCCAACCGAGCTCAGAGACAGATATTAGGTATCGACGCCAGCCGGATCACTAGAAAGCAAGCAGCACGGAAAGCCACGGCTAGTTGCATAGGCCGACACCATTAGGCAACGAAAGGCTTACAACAAGCCAAGCCGACACCTGCGACACGCGCCGGGCGGGGAGCTCCAATCCGCAGTTTCTTTCGGCTTCGTCGCTGTTGCCTAGATGAAGCGGAAATCGTCCCTCCGAGCCTTGGCATTCGGAGAGCAAAGCACCCTGTTCGGCTTTCTTGGGACTGTGTCGTCCAAGTCACCAAAGGGCTGGGGCTTCGGCCTATGTTGACCCGGAGCGAGGACTTCCATGTACGATGTCTACTTGAACGAACGGAACGACCTTCTCGTCGTTCCTCGAGGCAATTCCATTCCGATCGATCTCAACAGGAACTGGCGGAAGAAACGTGTCGTGCGCTCGGTTAGCGAGCAAATCCGCGAAGATGTCCGGATCTACGGCTACCATCGGCGAAAGTTGCCGCTAGGTCGTTCGATGAAAACCTTAGCTAACAAGCTAGCTTGATCCACAAACAACAAGCGATCGGCAAACAAATTGCCAGCGTTTTATTTCCGGACCGATTGGCGCGCCGAGAGCACCGAGCCTCTTTCTGGGCCGGCAAGCGATCGCCTACCACACGCGGGACTTGACTTCAATCCGAGCGACTTCTGCGCCGCAGTGGTTCGCACGGTATATCCGTGTTTGAAACCATGCCGCGACGGGAGCCAATTTGGGAACAGCGGGTGTGGAGTCCCGTTCAGCAGCCTCCGTTAAAATCCAGCCGAAGCAGTTCCCGAAATCAGATAAGGCATCTGCGTCGAAAACTTAAGCGATCGCGGCTCGAGGGCGACAATGACCAGCAGCTTTGCGGGCTATTTGGCTTCGTTCCGCTCTCGCAAACCAAAGTAATAGGATGGTGAGGCCGAAAATCCAGTTCGGAGTCTCTAAAACGGAACCAGTGGGCAACTGAGGAGTTCGAGATTATGATACCTGGGCGGCCGGGCCCGGTGGCGATTTCTTCGCTGAGATTCACACGCGTTATTATTCGAAATTCGATTCTAATGATGCGGGCATAGGGCGGGTAATTTTCATCTCGTATTGTTCAGCCATATTTCGGCTGCTGATTTCGGCGACGAGCGGCCGCGACCTCAGCTCGGCCCCAGCTTGAACCTCTCGCCGGGGCCGCTTCTGCATGAAACCTAATTGATGCGTTGTGGCTGACCGGGCACTGCTCGAGAGTCTTGTTGGCTCCGACGGCGGATAGATCGCCCGTGCCGGAAGAACATTCTAGTAACGACCGTTGCCGTGACGCATCGTTTCTTGGCGATCGAGAATTCTAGATCAGCGATGTACTCTGCGTATCCATTCGGCGTAGGCCGCAGGTCACCGCTTCAGCAGTCCAGGGTTTTCCTTGTAGAACTTGATAAGCTCGATCAGGTTCTCGATTCCGAAGTCGGTGAACGCCTGGACGCCGTCTTCTCCGACGCCATGGACCCAGATTACGCCATCCTCGATCTCCATTTCGATGGCGATGTCCCACAGCCAATCTTCGTCTTCGCCGAGGTCCTTGGCGACCTGGGCAATGGTGGTGACGTGATGGACCTTGTTGACGTGGGTGGTCATGCCGCTGCTCGAGCAGAGAGCGCTGATGCCGGCGTCCAATTCCAGGGCAGCAGTTCGTCCAGCCGGTGAGCCGGGTGGGCAGCGATGCGAGCGAGAACATCCGCCAGCCAGGCTTGCGGGTCGATGCCGTTCATCTTGGCGGTGACGATCAGGCTGTACATGGCCGCCGCACGCCGTCCGCCGCGATCAGAGCCGCAGAACAACCAGGACTTTCGCCCCAGAGCGATACCTCTTAGGCCTCGTTCGGCGGCATTGTTGGACAGACATACCCGTCCATCATCGAGGAACAGGGTGAAGCTCGCCCAGCGCTTCAGGATGTAGTTGAACGCCTTGGTCAGGTCGTGCCCACGGGAGAGTTTGGCGAGCTGTTCTCTCATGTAGACTTGAAGATCGTCGACCAGGGGCCGGCTCAGCGCCTGCCGTACCTGAAGGCGATCCTCGGGACTCCTGCCATTAATGGAGCGCTCGATCTCGAACAGCGCATCGATCCGCCTCACGACCTCGATCGCGATCGGCGAGAGCGGGATCTCCTTCTTGCCGGCGGCCTTGCGCCGGGCATTCTCTTCGATGTCGGCCATGGCAAAGAACGGGCGCCGTCCGTGTGACCAGCAGGCAGCCTCCCGGATTGGGCCTGGCTGGCGTCCCGCTAGATAGAGCTGGTTGTACCCATCATAGGCATCGGCCTGCAGGATGCCGGCATATCGGGCCAGATGCCCCCGGGGATGCTCGCCCTTGCGGTCGCGGGAGTAATAGAACATCGCCGCCGGCGGCCCCGCGCCGCCAAACGGCCGGTCGTTCCGGACGTAGATCCAGCATCGCGCCGTATCGGTCTTGCCCTTGGCCAGTACGGGCACGGTCGTATCATCGGCATGCAGGCGCTCGGCCGCCATGACATGGGCTTCGACCAGGCGCAGGAGGGGATCCAGCGACGCACAGACCGATCCCACGGCGTCCGCCATGGTCGACAGCGCGATCGGCACGCCTTCCAGGACGTAGCGCTCCGCCTGGCGGTTTAAGGGCTGATGTTGGCCGAACTTCTCGAACATGATCATGGCCAACAGACTCGGGCCGGCCCATCCGCGGGCGACGGCATGGAACGGCGCCGCCGTCTGGCTGATCTTCTCGCAGTCGCGGCAGGAGAACTTCTCCCGGACCGTCTCGATCACCTTCCACTGGCGCGGTACCACTTCCAGTGTCCGAGTTACGTCCTCGCCGAGCTTGCGCAGGCGAGTGCCCCCGCAACACTCGCAAGCCGTTGGCCCATCGATCACCACCCGCTCCCGGGGAAGATTTTCGGGGAAGGTCTGGCGCTCGGCGCGCTTGCGCGTAAATCCGCGCACCGCCGTCGCCTTGGCCACGGCCCGTTCCGCCGCAAGCTCGTCCTCGGTGGCGTCGGCTTCCAGCTCTTCGAACGTCAGCGCCAGCTGTTCGATCAGCCGCGCCGAACGCTCCGATCGTTGCCCATAGATCTGATGCTTCAGCTTAGCGATCTGCAGCTTCTGCTGGGCAATCAGCGCCTCGTCTTCCGACGCTTTCGCGCGGGCGACCGCGAGCTCGGCGGCGATCTCAAAACCCTTCATGCGCTCGGCCGCCAACGCCTCTTTCAGGGCGGCAACGTCATCCGGAGCAGCGTCGCGATCAGCATTCATGCGACACAGTGAATCACAAGTTGGACGCGATGGGACTCCTTAAAAAGCTGAAGGCCGCAGATATTTGCTCAACCCGCGCTCCGCGGCCGCCAGCTCAGTTGCGGATTCCGCCAGTCGATGCCTTCGAGCATGTAGGCCATCTGGGCCGCCGAGATCGATACCGCACCGTCCGACGCCGAAGGCCAGATAAACTTGCCGCGGTCCAAACGCTTGGCATAGAGCGACATGCCCAACCCATCATGCCAAAGGATCTTGACCAGATCGCCGCTCCGCCCCCGGAAGATATAGAGATCGCCCGCATGGGGTTATGTTGCACGCAACATAACCGTTCTTATGTGTCGGATGAGATTATGTGGCGGAGGCGCCCTAACGCCAGCCAGGGCCGACTACGCCCGGATTCCTCCGCCACATAATAATCAGATGCTGTCCAGCAGTTGCAGGACAGCGTCGTTCGGCCGGAAGCGCGTGCCGCGGTCGCCTGCAACGCCCGCCTTCTCGAGTCCCCGGCGCATCATCTCGACATCCGCAGCGGCGTAGCGGTGGGTTGTGGCGACCTGGGCATGGCCAAGCCAAGCCTGGATCGTCAGGAGGTCCACGCCGGACCGGAGAAGCTTCATGGCGAGGGAATGCCGGAAGATGTGCGGCGATATCGGCTTGCCCTCCAAGCTTGGCCTGGTGGACCCGGCCTGGGAGGCGGCACGCCGCACGATGTGTGTCGCGCCGAAACGCGTCAGGCGCTCGTTGTGGACCCCGACGAAGATCGGCCGCGGTTCATGATTGGCGAGGCCGCGTTCGCTCAATAGGTCCGTCAGCGATCGCACCAGATCCTTAGGAATGGGAACGACGCGATCTCGGCGTCCCTTGCCGTGAAGCAGCACCTGCGGGCGTCCTCGCTCCAACTGAAGGTCGTTCGCGTTGACGCCGGTCGCTTCGGACACGCGAGCGCCGGTTCTCGCCAAGAAGAGCAGAAAGGCCCGGTCGCGCCGGCCGCGAGGCGTCGTCTGATCAGGAGCTGCGATGATGGCCTCTACCTCGGCGTTGGTGAGGTGGTGCGTCACCTCGATGTGGGCCCGTTTGGTGGGGATCGTCAGAACCCGTTGGGCGACGCCGAACGAGGCGGGATCGGCGGCGGCGACGTGATGGAAGAAGGATCGGATCGCGGCTAGTCGGGCGTTGCGCGTTGCGACGGAGTTGTTCCGCTTCTCCTCAAGCTCGTCAAGAAAGGCGAGAACAAGGTCCCGATCGAGATCCTCAAGGGCCAGCGCCGCCGGCTTCTTCCCCAAACGGGCGGCGGCAAAGAGGATCAGCATGCGCAAGGCATCGCGATAGCTGGCTAAGGTCGCGGTGGTCGCGTTGCGCTGTTTGGTCAACCGGCGACGAAAGTACGACTCCAGGAGCGGCGCCAGCAGGAGGTGCTCGTTCATGCCGCGCCTCCGTCGAGGAAGGCGCGCTCAGCCGCGATGGCGAGGAGATCCGACGAGCCGGTGAGGTAGTAGGCTGTGTCGCTATAGTTGGCGTGGCCGAGGTAGGTGGCGAGTAAGGGCAGCAGCGCTTGGACGTCTGCGCGCTGTTGGTGCCACAGCCTGAGCCTGGTCACCGCGAACCGGTGCCGGAGATCGTGCGGTCGCAGAGGCTTGCCCTTGTCAAGACCCGCGAGCTTGCGGGCCTTAGCGAAGTTGCTTTGCAGGCCGGTCGCCGACAGACGGCAGCCTCGCGAGCTGAGGAAGAAGGCCTCGCCTTTGGGCCTGGGAAACACGGTGTCGCGCTCACAGGCGTATCGACGAAGGGCTGCCTGGGTCGTTGGGTGAACAGGAATCAGGCGGTCTTTACGGAACTTGGTTTTACGGACGAGGACGACCCCGTTGGTCAGATCGACGTCGCCGCGATCAAGGCTGACCACTTCGCCCGATCGTAGCCCCGTGCTGGCCAACAATCCGATCAGCGTCGCCATCGTGTGGCCCCTGAGAGGGCTCCCTGGCGAAATGAAGCTGCATGCGTCGATAAGCGACGCCAGCTCAGCCTCACTTAGGATGCGCGGCGGCGGAATCGCCCTGGACCGCGGGAAAGCTTTGCGCTCCAAGACCTCGGTCTGGGGGGCGTAGACGACCAGGTACTCGTAGAATCGGCGGAGCACGCCGTGACGGACCGCGCGGCTGTCGGCGGCGCCACCGAACGACAGGACGAAGTCCAGCGCCATCGTCCGGGTGGCGGGCGCACCCAGCTGAGATCGCTCGACGTAGCGAACGAAAGCCCGCAGTGTGCCGGCTTGCTTGTTGAAGGCGTAGCCGAGGGAGCGGCGCAACTCGATGTAGCGCTCGACCTTGTCGCCGAGGAATGCGGCGAAGGCGGTCATGCGGCGCCTCCCGGAAAGGGGAGCGCGACCTCAGCGAGCTGCGAGGCCGCGACCTTCACGTACAGCGCCGTCGTGTTGATGCTTTGGTGCCCAAGAAGATCAGCGACCTCGTTAATCGGCCTTCGTCGCCCGACGAGCTGCGTGGCTAGACTGTGGCGCAGGAGATGCGCGCCTGCGACGCGACCGAGCTCGATCCCACCATGCTGCAACCGCTTCCGCACGATCCTCGAAACAGACGACGCGTATTTGAACGGTCCCACGGGCGGCGTGAAGGACAGGAACAGATGCGGACTATCGACCTTCGGTCGAGCCCGCAGGATGTAGTCGGCGAGCGCGACGCCGGTCTCCTCGAGGAGCGGGGCCACTCGGTCACGCTTGCCCTTGGTGCGCCGGACAAAAACCTCGCCAGCTCGCCAGTCGATATCCCGGAGCTGAAGAGCGCGCAGCTCGCCGTTGCGAATGCCTGTGGTGGCGAGCAACAACAGGACGGCTCGATCGCGAAGGTCGATCGGCGTCGCCTTGCCGATCGCATCGATGGCGCGGCGAACATCATCCCACGAAAGCCGGGGCGGTAAATGCGCCAGTCGCCAATATGGCGTTCTTGGAACGACGGGAGCCAGATCCTGCTCGTGGTGGCCATCCCAATGCAGAAAGCGGAGAAACGTTCGGATGTGAGAGATCGCCGCCGTGCGAGTGCCGGAGGTCGCTGAGAGCGACAGCCGATACTCAACAGCGGCAAGGACATGCTCTGCCGTCAACGCCTCGAGGTCTTGGCCAGGATGGCGATGGCGGAGCCAATCCAGAAAGCGCCGTGCGCCCAAGAGAACGCCATCGCGGGACCTTGGCTCAAGGCCTCGTACCCTGCTCAGATAGTCAGAAAAGGAGCGCAAAAGCGGAGCGTCCGGATCATCGACTACGATGGGCGTCGAAGCAATGAATCGTTCGGGCGCCACCCGTCGCGCGTGTTGGATCGCAGACACTGCCGCAATCCGCGGTGAGTCCGTGGTGAATGTGCATAGATAGCTATCGACGATAGCTTCGCCGATCGGCCGTGAACCGCAATGTGCCGCAGCAAAACGGCCGAACCGCGCGATCCGGCTCAGATAAAGCTTAGCGGATGCTTGCTTGTAACCGAGCGAGAAAAAGTGCCCCGCGATGCGATCCATCTCGGCGCCGAGCGCCCCGTCACGAAGGCGTTTAAGCACCCCGCGGTACGAAAAATAGAACTCGAGCATTGTGCCCCTCCGGCGTTACGGCGCAGGGGGATCCCGCGTCCGCACGAGGGGCACGAAATATTATGTGGCGGAGGAATCCAGCCGTGGCCGGCCCTGGCTGGCGTTAGGGCGCCTCCGCCACATAATCTCATCCGACACATAAGAACGGTTATGTTGCACGCAACATAACCGTTCGACGGTGCGCTTTATGTGTTCCGTATCCCTCCGGGGGAGACCGCCTTGCCGAGTGAGGTGGCAACGTGAAGACATAGGCGCATGACTGACTATATGCCTATGCCGAAGGTTTCCCAACTTGAAGTCGTCTCGACGGGCGCACGGCGCCGTTGGACTTTGGAGGAGAAGCAGCGGATCGTTGCCGAGAGCTACAGCGGGCCACGATTGGTGTCGGTAACGGCACGTCGCAACGGATTGTCGACGAGCCAATTGTTCACGTGGCGCCGGCTGGCGCGCGACGGCCGGCTGGCGGAGGACGCGGTGCCTGCGCTTGTACCCGTGGAGATCACCTCTACGCCAGCTTCGGCATCGACGTGCGCGCCGCAGGTGCCGTCTTCACCGCCTGCGCAGCGCGCGAGGGTCGGAATCATCGAGATCGAGCTTGGTGGTTGCCGCGTGCGGGTAGATCGTGACGTGGACACTGAGGCGCTACAGCGGGTTCTCGAGCTCCTGCGACGCCGATGATCCCGATCCCGAGCGGCGTCAGGGTCTGGATCGCCACTGGCCACACCGATATGCGTCGCGGCATGCGAAGCTTGGCTCTCACAGTGCAGGAAAGCCTGAAGCGGGATCCTCATTTATGTGTCGGATGAGATTATGTGGCGGAGGCGCCCTAACGCCAGCCAGGGCCGGCCACGGCTGGATTCCTCCGCCACATAATATTTCGTGCCCCTCGTGCGGACGCGGGATCCCCCTGCGCCGTAA
>NZ_JBXEJO010000046.1:0-82266 GCF_056837965.1 Bradyrhizobium ferriligni | reverse complement strand
ACGCGGGCGTCGATGTCGGCCTTCTTGCCGGCGCCGTTGACGATCGTGGTGTTCTCCTTGTCGATCATCACCTTCTTGGCGCGACCGAGCATCTGCAGCGTGACGTTCTCGAGCTTGATGCCGAGGTCTTCCGAGATGGCCTGGCCGCCGGTCAGGATCGCGATGTCCTGCAGCATGGCCTTGCGGCGATCGCCGAAGCCCGGAGCCTTGACGGCTGCGACCTTCAGACCACCGCGGAGACGGTTGACGACCAGCGTGGCCAAAGCCTCGCCTTCGACGTCCTCGGCGACGATGACCAGCGGCTTGCCGGTCTGCACCACGGCCTCGAGCAGGGGCAGCAGCTCATTCAGCGAGGAAAGCTTCTTTTCGTATATCAAGACGTAGGCGTCGTCCATCTCAGCGCGCATCTTATCGGCGTTGGTGACGAAGTAGGGCGAGATGTAGCCGCGGTCGAACTGCATGCCCTCGACGACGTCGAGCTCGGTCTCAAGCGACTTGGCTTCCTCGACCGTGATCACCCCCTCGTTGCCGACCTTCTTCATGGCGTCAGCGAGGAACTTGCCGATCTCGGCATCGCCGTTGGCCGAAATGGTCCCGACCTGGGCGATTTCCTCGTTCGAGGTCACCTTCTTGGAGTTTTTTTCCAGATCCGCAACGACGGCTTCGACCGCGAGGTCGATACCGCGCTTCAGATCCATCGGGTTCATGCCGGCGGCAACCGATTTAGCGCCTTCACGGACGATCGCCGCAGCCAGCACGGTCGCGGTGGTGGTGCCGTCGCCGGCAGCATCCGCCGCCTTCGACGCCACCTCCCGCACCATCTGGGCGCCCATGTTCTCGAACTTGTCCTCGAGCTCAATCTCCTTGGCGACGGCAACGCCGTCCTTGGTGATGCGGGGCGCGCCGAACGACTTCTCGAGCACCACGTTGCGGCCCTTCGGACCGAGGGTGACCTTCACCGCGTTGGCGAGGATGTCGACGCCACGCAGCATGCGATCGCGGGCATCGACACCCAGTTTGACCTCTTTAGCTGACATATTTTCCTCCTTGAATTGAAATTCGTCTCTCACCTGCGAGGCAGGGATGAGCGTTTGCGGCGGTCAGCGTTAGGCCGCCTTCTTGGAGCCGGCGACGTCGGTGAGAACACCCATGATGTCGCTCTCCTTCATGATCGGCAGGTCTTCGCCGTCGATCTTGACCTCGGTGCCCGACCACTTGCCGAACAGGACACGGTCGCCGACCTTGACGTCGATGGGGATCAGCTTGCCAGCTTCATCGCGGCCGCCCGGGCCAAAGGCGATGACTTCGCCCTGCGAGGGCTTTTCCTTGGCACTGTCCGGAATGATGATGCCACCAGCAGTCTTCTCTTCGGCGTCGATACGCTTGACCACGACGCGGTCGTGAAGCGGACGGAATTTCATGCGATCCTCCTTGGCTTTTGTGATTATCGTTGGATTGGCAGTCGCAATGAGCGAGTGCTCACCGCTTCTCACATAAGTCTGTGACACTCCCGCGCAAGGGCTTCGACCCATGTCGCCTGTTCGCCCTTGGTGTCTGAACCGTGCCCCTCACTTTGGCGCGGCTGTTTTGGGGGAGATCGGACGTGGCTGCGGGCATATTAAATCGACGCACCAACGCGGAAGTAGGTCCTAGTCCAGCACAGGCCCAATATGCTTTGATGCGCCGGTTAGGACTGAGACGCATGGGTGGCTGATGTACATCTTCATTCGAAAGTACACCAAGGTTCGTTCGGTTGCGGATGCTGCTCGCCGCGCCAAAAGCGGCATCGGTCAGATCCTAAGGGAATCGCCCGGATTCATATCTTATTACGTATTGGATGGGGGCGATGGCGTCGGTGTCGCTGTGATGATATTCAAGGACCGCGAAAGCGCCAATGCTGCGAACAATAAAGTGCTGGATTTCGTTCAAGCAAGCCTGCATGACCTTGATCTTGGAGACCCCGAAATCATCGCCGGGGAAGTTTTGTTGAAGATAGAATCTGATGCGTAAGTCTTTCGCGTGTCGGTTGTCGCGAGAGGACCGGACTTCTCCGCGTGCGGTCTCTACCGCCGCTCGGGACCCGAAGGCGACAGCCGGGAGGCCGATTTATAAGTGCAAACGACGCGTTCTTTGAAGCGATGCTCGTCGGCCGTAGGGGAGGCCTAAGAGGCTGCGGGAGTTCACAAACCTGTCGATCGACCGGAACAAGTGGTCGGCAGGGACGTGTCTTTCGACTAAGAACTAACAAAACAATGCAGCTTGTTCCTCCGTCCCGTCGACGTAAACGTTGACCCGGAAACGGCGACGGTCGACCGGCATGGCCAGTTCTGTTGCGGGAGGTGACAACATAGGCCTGTGGGGCAGCGTCGGCCCACCCAGCCGCGTTCCGCCGAGCTCGAGTTCCTGGCCCGGTCGTGCAGGACCGCGATCGCGGTATAAAAGGATCGCCGCTACGTCCGCGGCTGTCCGGGACAGCTTTACCTGTTCCAGCGCTCTTCCAACCTAGGGCGTCCTATCCATGCCCTGTTCAGGCACCGGGTTGTCCAGCCCAGCTGCGGCGTTCCCTGCAGTCGCGCTCGAGCTTCCTGGTAGGGGCCGACGTAGCGAAGCTGGGTCGGTATTTTGGGATAGATGCGACGTATTCGTGCAACGGCACGCTCTGCGGCCTTCCTGTCGCGCTCGTCACAGGCAAATCCGAAGCCGGCGCGCAATCGGTCCGGTAGCAGCTCGGCACTCAGCGTTTGATACCAGCGCGGCGGCCGCAACCATGGTCGCCCACCGGCGAAGATCTGTCGGGCCACCTCGCGCGCGGCGGTGCTGACGGACAATGTATCCGATTGCATCATCGCCGCGGTGTAGCCGGCGAACGCGTTCCAATCCGCCGGCAAGTCGCTCGACGTCAGCCCGAACAATGCCCCAAACAGCCGGCTCTCGGCCCAATAGCGCTCGCGCTCTTCGACCGTGAACGGAGGCAGGATCAGGTCGTGGACGGCCAGAGCGGTGTCGACGAGGGTCGCGTGAACCCAGCGCAACGCTGCGACCTCGTTGGCGCGGTAGGGCGAGCCGCTCGCGAACGGACCGATTGCTTCGGGCAGGCGGCCGACGATCATGGTATGGCGGTGGTGCAGGTGCCGGGCAGCGGTAAGGGCCGCATCGAGCGAGCCGAACACCATCGTAAACACTACGTCAAAGGTTCGATGGAAGCGACCGATCGGATCCGCGAAGGTTCGCGAGTGCTCGGCCACGGCGGCGGCGACACAAGGATGCGCCAGCTGAAGCAACAAGGCGCGACCGGCTCCCAAAAAGGTGACGGCTTCTCGGTCGATCCGCCAGGTCATCGACCCTGGACCAAAAATGCCCTCGACCGGTCCGGCGGCCCGAGCCCGGACGAAATCAAGAGCGAGCTCGAGGTCGCTTTCGGAGACCAAATGCGCACCTTCCGAAGCAGACAGGGGGGTATTCCACTGGTCCGTGCAGGCTATCGCAATTCAGCAAACCATAGCTCTCTCAACGTTGTCACATGATGTCCACCCGCGCGGAATACGGGGGGCCTGACATTTGGTCGCACCCCATGCGGGTAGGACTGAGCCGGGTGCAGCGGCTGCTACGGCACCGTTTGCTGAAGAAACTGCCCGCCGCCGCCGTCTTTCATACTCTCGAAAGCGTATTGTTTCGATCGAACGCGCTCACTCTGCAGCGCTGTCGTTCAGAGTATCTTGTTCTACGATTCAAAAACTCTCGAAACGAAGCGCGCGGAACGGTCATGACCGGCGCTGGGCTAAAACATTACGGCGCGCTCAAGAGCGTTTTTGATCTGCTCGACGCGATTGGCGGTCAGGCCATATTGCAGGTTGATCCCTGCGAGTGCCGCGAGGAACTGCCCCAGGTGGATGGCGGGTGCGCCAACCTGGCTTGCAAGCTGGCGAAGGCATGGTTTTATTCTCAAAATGATCTCGCCCCTCGCGCTCACAATCGTTTTGAAGGCGAATTTCCTTCGTCCCTACGCTCTTCGCCGCCGCCTTCGGAGGACAGGCGGTCTTGACCCGCCCGATCACTGGTTTGTTGGCGTGGCAAGCACTCGCTGAGGATCGAGCGTGAATCGGCGTGCTCGCAACGCCGGCAACTATAGGATGGACATCCTCGCTCCGCTTGCTAGCGGGACATTAAACATACTGCTCCAATTTGAGGTAATCGTCTGTGAGGACAGGGGAGCGGATGGAAGAAGCTGCGTTTTGAAGAAAGGCATTCAGAGTCCGACTAGCGCGAATGCGGCCTTCAAAACATAGGCGCGCCGGCGCGCGAGTGCGAAGAGTTGCGAATTCGGAACTGACCAGGTCAGCGGCGGCTGCGGCACAATCTGAGGCGGAGGAGCAACCAGCAGACATGACAGCTTGTGCCAGTCCTAGTGTGGTGAGCCAGCCCGCATAGATTAGCACCGCACCGTCTGTCTCGTTGAGCCCAGAGAGTTCCTCAATTGCAGCAGCATGGACTGGCGCCGCACCAAGAGACAGAAAAAGATCGGCTATTTCGTCACGTGTGGCTCTAGAGAGAAGGCAGCGGCCGAGATGTGATAGGAGCGTCTCGGTCGGACCTTCGAAGATACGGAGAATGCGGGCGTCTCGATAGATTTTAGCGACAGGCGTTCCCTCATCGTATCCACGGCCACCCAACAGTTGGACACATTGATCAGCGACGAGGCCGCACCACTCCGACGACAAAACCTTCGTTGCCGATGCAAGGTGGATGTTAGGCGCGCCCTGCGCTGAGACAAGTCGGCAGGAGGCATCCAGCATTGCCTTCACTACTTCGCGCCGGAGTACCATCTGCCCAAATAACTGTTCGATATAGCTGTTCTCAATCATCCGCAGCTTACCTAGTCGGCGATGGCTTGCATAAGAGGCTGCAACCTGGATAGCGCGCTCAAGGGCTCCAAGACCCATTGCCGCCACACCGATACGCCCGCGGTTCATGCTAGATGCTGCTGCTCCCCAGCCGTCTTGATCGCGAGAGAGCACGTAAGCGCTCGGTACCTCGACATCTTGGAACTCCAGAGTATTTTGGATAATGCCACGCAAACCCAGTGTGCGATGCTCGTGGGTGACTTTTAGACCCGGAGCCTGCCTATCAACCAATACACCAACGAGCCGACCTTTCGCATCTGGACCAGAGGCTCGGGCAAAGCAAACGATCCAGCGAGCCCAGTCAGCGAGGCCAATCCAGATTTTGCGGCCAGTGATGCGAACTCTATCTTCGTGCATAAAAGCCGAAGCCTCTATATGCCGCGGGGCAGAGCCAGCTCCAGGCTCTGTCAAAGCGAAAGCGCAAAGGTCGCCGCGTGTTGCCCCCCACATGACCTGCCTTTGTTCAGGGACGTGCGGCGCCGCTTCGATGCAGGGCAAGGCCAGGAAGTTATGGATGACGAGGGTAGAGGCAGCCGAGATATCAAAGGATGCGGTGGCGGAGATGAGGTCGATTGCCTCTTGCAAGGGAAGAGCTAATCCGCCGTGCTCTGCTTGTGTAGTGAGCCCGAACAGTCCATGCCTTGCAAATATGCTGTGTAGGGTGGGAGGGAATGCCCGACGGTCATCCGCATCCGCGAAATTCAACTGACTCAGGTCATCGATTAAACTGGAATATAGGGTAGGTGCAGCACCTTCAGCTGTACGTTCCTGCGACTCCCCGGATAGCGGGTAAAATTCAGTGTACATAGCCATTAAGCCGTAATGATTGAATGCGCTCTTCATGCCAATCATCCCCGTGGCTAGCTCGATTACACGTTGGTATATCGGGATGCGGGCGTAGTATACACGAGGTCTCAAAAGCGGATGACTCTCAAACTTTGGACTTGCAGAAAGATGCTTTGCTTGCTGCTGGCATCAAATCCGATCAGCTGACCGGGCTTCCGGCCGCCGCGATGATCGGCCGGAGCTGGCGGCTTGCCTGAAGGCGCTGCGCCCGGGCGACATCCTGGTGGTGTGGAAGCTGGATCTGCTTGGTCGCGATCTGCGCCATCTCGTCAATTCCGTTCACGACCTGGGCAAGCGCGGCATCGGCTTCCGCGTCCTGTGTAGTCAAGGTTCAGCAATCGAGAGCATCTCCCCACAGCGGCAAGTTTAATTTCGGCATATTCGCGGCGCTTGTGGAGTTTGAGCGCGACCTGATCTCCGAGCGCGCGCGCAGGGTTGGCTTCGGCCCGAACCCGCGGCCGGAAAAGGGGGACGCAAGTTCAGGATGATTCCGGCGAAGGTTCGAGTGGACCCAGGCTGGGATGGCTAACTGCAGTTTAAGATAGTCTAATCGGGCGGGCTTGCTCTCGCAGCCACACGCTAGGGCAATTCGATGCCCTGAACTGCTATCTGTGGATCGGCAAGCTCTTCGGGAAAGCAGGATCTGCAGAGACGATTGATGGGGGCGGTCAGAACAGCACGGAGCGACGATGCGGATAAAATCCCGCTGAGACCAGGATCTAGGTCAGGCCAGGCGCTTTCAAGACGATATATGCGAGTTCAATCGATCGGTTGCGAAAGAAAGATCGACACTTGGTCACGCCGACTTCGCCGCTTGTCATGTGAAGTCCGATGAACGGCGCGGCCACAATCGACACTGGCAGGCCCCCGAGCTGCGATTGGGCACAAAGAGGTCGTGATCCACCGAGGCAAGCTCACGCCCGGGTTCTGTAGGTCTTTGCGGAACAGCGGTATACCGTGGTGCCGCCTGCTGCGGCTGAGCACGCGTCGACGCGGTTTACTCTCCTGGTTCTTTCGCGGCAGAGGGCAGTTTGTGGTTCCCACTGGTGGAAGTGGAAATACAACAACTGGCAATGACGGAGTCGACAATAGATACGACGCCTATTTCAGCTTCGATTTTCAGAAGATCAATCCGCGTCGATCCAGGCCGCGCTCGGGGACCAGGTACATTGAATTCCTAGAGCTATTCACCAACCGTTCGGACGTGTCGCACTCGCCGATCGGTCGGCAGGTGTGCAGCACCTCAATCTTGTCGTCTAGGCAGTCTGGGCAGGGGTCCTTCATTGGAGGTGCCAAAACTGTCGACTGTTGCACGAGACTGTCCGGATCGCTTTTGGAACGCTCCTTTAGCAGCGTGAATGCGCGCTCCTGGTCTGCCTGATCTTCCGAAATAAGGAGAGGGTAGATCGTCGTATACACGTCCTGGGGAACGATCATCTCGCCCACGCCAGGTACGTCGATGATTGCGGGTGCCGTCAGTCCAGCAAGCGCCGGGATGCCTATCGTACGCCCGTGAAGCCTCACGAACCGCTCTGGGGCTCGGCGCGCCGGATTAGCGTAGACCGGATTGCGTGACACATAGATTGGCCGATAGGCGCTCGGCCTTCTGTACAGACTGGGAGCGACATACCTAGGATGAGCGAAGTGCACCTTAGGTGCGTAGACCCGCGCCGCTGGTGCAGCCCGGTGGACGGGCGCGTATCGCATTGCGGGAGCCGCCCGATACGAACCGCCGGACCTTGTGCCGCCACCGTAGGAATGGCCCCCGCCGGCTCTCGCAAAACATGGTGTTGAGGCTACCACCGCGGACAGCGCCGCAGCGACCAGCAAAAACCTTTTCATATCGATCGCCCTGAAAACAGCTTTTCTCAAAGAGCGACAGTGTCCCGCAACCTGCGGGCGTGTTCAAGTGGCTATTTGGTCTTAGCCTTTAGCCCAAGCTCAACCGGCCCGGTAGATGGCTTCGGGGCGGCCAGGCATCGGCTTGATGAGCGGCTGGGATTCCGCGCGAGGACGTATCTCCCGGCGTCCTGCTAAAGCCGCCGCCTGAGAAGCCGCCGAGCCGCACGTCTGAGGGAGACACCCACGCCAATATCAACTCTGACTCTCCGCGCCGCGATTCAGTTCACGATTAATGCGATCCTTGACCCGACGGACCGCAAGAAGCTGCAATCGCGTTTGGGTCTTGCCACTGATCGTCTTGCCATCGATCTTGAAACTGTAGCGCCACTCGCCCGGCAGCGCTTCTCGAATGCTGAATTGCACGCCTCTGTGTTGCATAAGTTACTTCACTCCCAATCACACACGTTGCTGCTGTCCGGCTTCACGTCCGTCGAGTGCAGATTGAGCTATGATTCCTCAATCACGAATACGTTGGCAAATACGGAAGAGGACCGCCGGTCCTATAGGACCGGCGGCCAAGTCAAGGGAGGAAACGCCCGTAAGGGCAGCGGTAGCAAGACCTACCGCATGGCACCGCCAATCTCTTGGCGGATCTCGAATAAGCGTCCTTGCGGCCAGACTAAAGATGACCCGCCCCCTCAACGAATGGAGGTCGTGCGAAGAGGTCTGCGCAATGCAGGCCCGAAGTAATTCAATTGAGACTGCACGAAAAGAAAAACTTGAGTACGGGGCGTACCAACCGAGCTCTTTCGCGCCTTCTTGTCACAACTTCACAAGGCAAGAGCGGCTCACACGACGTTGCGCCGAATTGGTTCATCAGGGCGCAGCTCGCCATTCCAGTTCTGCGAATTAGCCATCAGGCGCGCGATAAAGTCTCCAATTCAAGCTCGGAAACTGTCTGCCAATCGCAAGAAATTCTTGAGCAGCACGTCACCTTGTTCCGAAAGGACGGACTCCGGATGAAACTGTACGCCATAGGTCGGATGATGCCGATGGGCCAAGGCCATAATCTCCCCTTCGCTTGACCGGGCGGTCACCCTGAGATGCGGTATGTCCGGCTCATCGAGTTCGACCGCCAGAGAATGGTAACGCCCAACAAAAAGTGGAGACGGGAGTTGTTTGAACAAGTCTCGGCCGTCATGGGTTATATGTGAGGCTCGGCCGTGCATGGGACAACGTGCACGTACGACGCGTCCGCCAAAGGCGCTCGCAATACACTGGTGCCCAAGGCAGATGCCAAGAATTGGAACACGACCTGAAAGCTGGCGGACGACGACGGTGGATATGCCGGCCTCGGTGGGCGTGCAGGGACCAGGAGAGATGACGATTGCGCGCGGCTTGAGCGCGACAAGGCTGGTGAAGCTGACGGCGTCGTTCCGGACCACTTCCGTCTCTGCACCAAGCTTGCGGAAATAGCGCGCGATATTGAACACGAAGGAATCGTAATTGTCGATGATGACAATCAAGGAGCACCAGATAGATCGGCACCAAAGGCGTCGAAGAGCCGCTGTGCCTTGGCAAGCGTCTCTTCATATTCGGCTTCAGGGTTCGACATCGCCGTTATTCCACCACCTGCATGAAACGTAGCCAGATCGTCGTCGATCGTCACAGTGCGGATCGCAATGTTGGTGTCCATATGTCCATTGAATCCGATGAAGCCGATCGACCCGCAATAGACCTCTCGCGCCACTTTCTCGATGTCCGAAATGATCTCCATTGCGCGCACCTTTGGAGCACCGGTCACGGAGCCACCCGGAAAACAGGCACGAAGTAGACTGACAGCGTCCTGGCCTGCAGCAAGTGCGCCTCTCACGATCGAGACGAGGTGGTGCACTGAGGCATAGGATTCGAGGTTACACAGTGCTGCAACCTCGACCGAATGGTCTGTACAAGCCCGTGATAGATCGTTGCGCAACAGGTCGACGATCATGATGTTCTCGGCGCGGTCCTTTTCGGATCCGACAAGCAGTTCGGCGCGGCGCCGATCTTCCTCGGGATCAGCGGAGCGTGCGATTGTGCCCTTGATGGGGCGCGTTTCGACGACCTGCCGTCCGTCAAGCTTCAGAAATCGCTCAGGGGAGCTTGATGCAATCGTCAGCTTGTCGTAGCACAAAAGTGCTGCAAAGGGCGCCGGGTTCAATGACCGGAGCTGGCAATAGAAGGTGAGCGGGTCGAACAGGGGCGACACCCTGGCACTGAAACGTTGCGCGATGTTGGCCTGGAATATCTCCCCAGCCAGAATCAATTCGATGACGCGCTGGACCGCACTTATGAAGCCTTCACGGCTAAAGTTCGAATGCCATGCGCCCGCCGTGCTGGGGATTATAATCCGCGGCAACCTTGACCTGGCAAGCAACGCTTCAAACTCGCCGGCGCGACGACGGGCACGCTCGGTTCGTCGAGCAGGGTCCTGCTCCGGCCATCCGGTCGAGACGATCCAGCACCTGCGGTCCCGGTGGTCGAAGCTGACCACCACGTCATAGAAATGTAGAATCGATTGAGGTAGCCGGAGACCGGGAATTGACGGGGTCGGCAGCTGCTCCAGTGTTCGGTTCAGATCGTAAGCAAGGAAGCCGGCAGCGCCGCCCTGGAAGGGCGGAAGATCGGGGCGATGGGCTTGCCGGTACCTGTCGAGAAGGCCGCGGAGGAGAGTCCATGGATCGCCCGGAAGGACCTCTCCGTTCCAACTTGCCTGTCCATCGGCGACCAAATAGCTGCCGAACGGTTCGCAGGCCAGATATGAGTAACGCCCAAGCAGCTCATGCTCTGCCGCGCTATCGAGGAAGGTGAGCTGCGGCCGCTGCGCCAGGCTTCGCAGCGCCTTGGTAGGCTCGATCCACGCCAATTCGCGCGCGTGCATAGGATTATCCGACGAGCAGCAGGTTGAGAGACCCCCGCCGATTGCAATCGCATCCTGAAGAAGGGCCAGTCCTGTCCGACACCTACAACGCCTCGAGGCTGATCAAGCTAGCGGCCACCTGGTCGGCTGCGCCGAGCAACTTGGTTCAATCCTGCCGTTCCAGCAAAATGCACATCTGCTGATAGCTCGTAGTCAGCGGCAAACCGCAGCTCTCGGAGTGGCCGTACGCACCGGATCGCTTCTCGATATGAATCGTGCGATTTGTACGAAGCGAGATCCGCCTCGCTGTCGAACTCGCCGTATACCACGACGTCGATATCGTTGCCGAGCTGATCGCTCTTGCGGTTGCGTGCAATCTCGAGCCGGCGTGCATATGGGATTGATGTGAGAACCGATAGACCTTCGATGATTTGGTCGATATCGGCCGCATCTTTGGCTGTGAAGAGGACGATGTGACGGATCATGGTGGTCGCAAATGTGACGGCGCAACTCGGCCGCATTCTTATATTGAGATCGATCTCAACGCAATGCTGGAGAGGCGTTGACAGTCGAAGGGGTGTTTGGGCCTGGTACGAGGGTGTAGAGCGTTCATCGCGCGAACCCCGATATGGCCGCCTGAACCGGTGCTGGGTGTCAAAGAGCGTGATACGGCTCTCCGCCGGACGGCGATACATGAACTGCTGAACCTCTGCTTTTCGCGAGTGTAAAGTAGATATTACAATCGGTCTGAATGGTGCGGCTGCGCGGCTCGCAATGACCGGCGACAAAGTGATCATCGTTGCATATGCCTCCTTTGACGAGGCGCAGGCCACTTCTTTCATGCCGCGCGTTGTGCTGGTTGATCAGGAGAATCGTATCTTGCCAGCCTGAAGGCGAAAGCGCCGATGTTCGGTCTCGCCCTGCTGTAAGGGCACAATGATCGCGTGCCGGTTGATAACACTCGTTGTGATTGGTGCGTGGAAAAGGGGGGAAACGGGTCGTATGGGGAATGTGGTGAGGAGTTTCTGCAGCATCATTTTGTGTACGAGATGATCGGTCTCATCATCTCGACGACGCCAGACTGATGAGCTCAGCCGTCAAGAGCGCTGGCTACTGTCCTAAGCGTACCGTTGCGCGTCTATTCGGATACATCCTGTCCAGCGTGAGGGCATTGGTCCGATCTGGACGATGTTTGTGCGCCGATAACAATCTCAACCTGTCACAACGTCTGAAACGCAACTTAGGGGATGGTCGCAATGGCCGGCGCCGCACCATCTATGGCTTCGCCTATCAGGCGGCATCGAGGACGACCCCCTTTGGTTCATGGACCATGTAAGCGCGAGGGCGATAATCTTTTGCATAGCAATTGTGTCGCCACGAGTGAAGCGATGGTGGATCGTTGCAAAAGCGCCGAGCGTCATTTTTGCGCTAATTCGGAGCCCCGTCTACTCAAACGGGCGGATCGCAGGTTGCCGATCTCGCCATGACCGCAAGGGCTCTCTCGACTGGCGCACGCTTGCGCTTCACTAACATCGGATATTCGTGGGGGATAACGTGCGTACAATCCTGGACGCGTTTGTCGACGAGGCAAGAGGTGATGGTCGATGAGGCGACAGCAGATTGTGGTGACTGGAACAGATACCGGGGTCGGAAAAACGGTTTTTTGCGCGGGGCTCGCCAATCTCCTGGGTGCGAATTATTGGAAGCCGATTCAGGCCGGCCTCGAGGTGGAGACCGATGCCGAACTCGTCGCACGGCTTGGCGGTCTTCCACCTGAGCGCATCGTACCGGAACTCTATCGCCTGCGAACGCCTGCTTCGCCCCGTCATTCCGCCGAGATCGAAGAAATTCGCATCAACACGGATTCGCTCAATGTGCCGAACACCGGCGAGCGGCCGCTCTTGATCGAAGGCGCTGGTGGGCTGATGGTGCCCTTGAGTGGCGGCACGCTTTACATTGACATCTTTGAGCGATGGCGCCTTCCTGTCGTGCTTTGCGCGAGCACATCGCTCGGAACAGTTAATCATTCCCTGTTGTCAATAGAGGCTCTGCGAAAGCGCCAGATCGACATTCTCGGGATCGCTCTTGTGGGCGAGAGAAATTCCGAAGCTGTGAGCGCAATTTGCGAGATCGGCCGGGTGCGTTGGTTGGGGCGATTGCCTTGGATTGATCCTTTATCGGCAGACGCGCTGCAAGCTGCCTTTATGACGTCATTCCGACGTGATGACTTCACGCCATGATGTGCGCGAGGCTGTTCATCTTGCATTCCCTCACGCCACAGGCGCTTCAACACTGGATGACAAGGGTTGCGCGGTGGTCTATTCGCGAGCCAGGTGATCTTTCACTTGAGCAAGGTGCTGCCGGCACTTCAGGCAAGTGATCGAGAGCGGTGTCCGACCTCGCTTGCTTGCGAATACGAAGAGCCTGGTTCTGTGCGTAGCGTACAAAGGACGCGCTTTCTGCGAGATGAATAACGCGCTAGTCGTGTTGAGTGGGCGCCGATTCCGCACTACTTGCGCGCGCCCGAAACAATGGCAAAACGAACCGACGGCCCGGCATCGACTTGAGATGACGGAAGACCGTGTCCCGGGGGCTACAGTGGCCAACAATGAAATTGCCTACGAAATCGATGACAGAAAAACCGTCGATCAAAATCTCTCGGCGCTCTCGGCCGCGCTCAAGCAGATCGACGATCCTCTTGCCGGTGTGCTGGAAGGGGTGCTTTCACAGCTAAGCCTGGAAATCGCCCCCGATCAGGATGCGCTCCTGGACGCATTGTATGCAGCGACTGCGCCGGTCGAACCGCAGCAGACCTCGTCTGAAGAAGGCAGTGTGTGATGAGCGGCTGGTACCTTCAGAAGGTGTCCATTGAAGGCTTTCGTGGCATCAACAACGAGGGGGCTCCCCTTGCTCTCAAACTCAAGCCGGATTGCGTCAACTCCATCTCCGCGCCGAACGGGGTTGGGAAAACCTCGATTTTTGATGCAGTGGTGTACGCAATTACCGGTCGCGTTCCCAAGCTCGACGATCTGCCCGCGGCTGAAAAGGGCTCATCGTATTATCTCAACCGCTTCCATGCGGGTGGTGTGGGAACCATCATCCTGACGCTCGCGCCTGCTGGCGGCGGCGCCGAGGTCGATGTGACCGTCCGGCGCGATGCAGCCGGTGGACGGACGGTTGCGGCTAGTGCAGGAGCGGATGGCGATGCGATCCTGGCCGACCTCAATCGTGAGTTCGTGCTTCTCGACGGAAAGACATTTCAGGACTTTATCGATTTTTCGCCCCAGAGGCGCGGTCGATCCTTCGCCGGGCTACTTGGTCTGAAGCGCTATTCCTCGCTGCGGCAGGGATTGGCCTCCCTGACGCACACGAAGGCATTCAACAATCACTTTGGCGTCGCCGGCAAGGAAGCCAAGAAGAGCAGCGCGGTGGTGTCCGTCCAGCGGGCCCGAGCCAACATCAGAGAAGCCTTCAAAGCGCTTGTCGGAGCCGAGTACGATCCTGCGGA
This sequence comes from Bradyrhizobium ferriligni, assembly GCF_056837965.1. Lineage (NCBI taxonomy): Bacteria > Pseudomonadati > Pseudomonadota > Alphaproteobacteria > Hyphomicrobiales > Nitrobacteraceae > Bradyrhizobium > Bradyrhizobium ferriligni. The sequence continues at coordinate 68,270 of NZ_JBXEJO010000046.1, read as the reverse complement.
AGCCGAAACGACTATGCTCGCGCAGGCGCATTCCGCCCTCATTAGCATCGAGCTGCTCAGGCCCCTATGCGAGGAACGGACATTTGAGGAGATCGACCCCTCCGGTTGCGTCGATGCTGCGAAAGCGGCCGAGGGAGGGGAGGCAAGGACAGAGCTCGCGAATATCCTGCGCGAAGAGGCGAGGTGGGCCGAAGCTCTGAAAGCCGCGCCGAGCGAAGCGGACGCTAGACGCCTCGTGGAACTGGCCGATGCTCGCGACGCGGCCTTAAGGCTCACCCAAGGAGATCTGTTCCGTCAGCTATACAGTCTTAGCGAAACGATCCTGGCGAGCGACGGTTGGATGGACAAGTGCGTCTGCCCAACGTGTGATCAGTCCGACGCCGGTTCGGTTCTCGATCACGTCCGTGACAAGATTGCGGCTTTTGAGGCGGTGGAGACCGCTTCTGCCAATCTGGCCCATGAGTGGACCCAAAAGGGTTGGAATCAGCTCGACGATCTGGAACGGTTGAGCAAGCAGGCAGATGAGCAAGCCCGGCTCGCCGAGGCAAAGGATGTCGGATTGAAAGGCGCTTTGGACGGGACGCGGGTACGCTCGGTCACCGAATGGCTGAAGACGTTGACCGATCGCGCCGTCGCCAAAGTCAAGCAACTCGCCGACAGCAAGGCTATCCTGGAGAAGAGCCTTCCCGAAAAGCTCACGGCTGTGGTGGAAAAAGCTGAAGCCGCCCGTCGCCTTCAGAGCAATTTATCGGACCTGCGCGCTGCCGTGCGAGAGCACTCCGCGGTATTGGCGGACCTGGCGCGAATTGCGCGGGTCAAGGACTTCCTCGACGCGGCGAGCTCATGCTTTGCCGGCGCCGAGTCAGCTGCCAGCGCACGTCGGCTCGCCGCCATCGAGCCCGTCACGCGAACGATCTTCGCGGCGATCATGCATACCGATGTCGTGCCGGCCCTGAGGAAGCGCGCCGGCAGCGAGGATCTATCGATCTCCCTCGCTCAGTTCTGGACACTGCCAGACATCTCGGCGCAGGCCGTCCTCTCCGAGAGCTATCGCAATGCCTTCGCGATCAGCGTCTACCTGGCGGCCGCCTCGCTCTATGGCGGGGGCGCCAAGTTTCTGATTCTCGATGACGTGACATCGAGCTTTGATTCCGGACACCAGTTCCATCTGATGAACGTGATCAAGGGACAGTTTGCCCGCCCCGGAGTCGCGGATGGCCCGCAGGTCATTCTCCTCAGCCACGATAGCGTCCTGGAAAAGCTGTTCAACACAAATGCGAATGAGGGCGGCTGGTGGCATCAGTGCATTCAGGGCACCGCTCGGACATCGGTGCTGCCGCAGTCGGGCGCAATCCACAAGATCCGCGATGCGACGCATAGCTTTCTTGATACCGGGAATACGGTCGATGCCGCACCCCGGATCAGACAGTATCTCGAGTTCAAACTCGAGGAGGTCATCTCAAAGGTGGGCATTCCCGTGCCTATCGGCATAGCGTTCAATGACGATAAGCACATGGCTAAAAACCTGATAGATGCCATCAAGGCAGCCGTCGATCTCCACGACGCGGCCGGCCGCTTGGTCCTGGAGCCAGCGCAAATCGCCGGCCTCGGCACGTCGGTTGCGACCATCGTGAGCAACTACCTCTCTCACTGGTCGACGGCACAGACCCACGCCTTCACGGCACCAGCCCTTAAAGGCGTGATGCAAGCGATCGAGAATTTCGCAGCTTGCTTTCAATTCGAGCAACCGGCAGGCTCGGGTCAGTACCGCTACTACCGATCTCTTAGCCAAAGGACTTGAGAATGGGCGGGGGGCTTCGAGCCCGGCCGCGACATCAGGTGGATGGGGGGGCTTGTCATGACGTCGGCGATCTAGGAGATTGAGCGTATCCTCGCCGCGAGCACCAGTTGCTTGGACCAATCAAGCTCTGGCTGGAGCAGGAGTTGATCTGCGCTGTCGGCATGATCCGGTACTCGTCCCGTTCTTGTAAGCGAACCTCATGCCACTGACCCCCGATGAGTTCTCCCATCAGAGTAAATTGAAATCTGCGCTTCAAGCCGAGAGGAGCGCGCACAAGCTGGAAAGACTTGCGGCTGGACTCATCGGCCGGCTGCTCGGTATTTCGATCGCGGTGGCAAAGTCAGGCTTTCAACACGGTGGCGATGCGGGGGCGGTTGGCCAGCAAGATCGCCGGTTCCGATTGGAATGCAAGAAGTATGGCGACGACACTAGCCTGAGCGATCGCGAGCTCCTTGGTGAAATTGACCACGCATTGGCACGCGACGAGGCGCTTGAAGCATGGATCCTGATCGCCACTCGCAAGGTACCCGAGCAACTCGCCCAAGATCTCGTGCAAAAGGGCGAACGGCTCGGCGTTCCGGTTCTGGTGATCGGCTGGAATAACCATGAGCCCGCGCCTCTCGCTGCCCTGTGCGCATTTGGCCCCGACCTCGTGCAAGCAGAATTCTCCGAACAAGCAGCCAAAGAGGCGCGCGCTCTCCAAGTTGCCATGGGCGAGACCATCGCCACTCTGCGCCGAAATCTGCAGGTTTGGTCACTTGGTTTCGAATGTCTGCGATCGGATGCTCGTCGCAAGCTTCACGGTATCTGGACCTCGCATCGTGTTTCGAATGCCGAACTTGGGCAGAATGCGGCAGGAGGTGCCCAGTCCAAGAGGGTTCGCCGTCAAACGGTTCACGATGCGCTCGATGCCTGGTGGCGGGGGCCAGCAGTTAATGACGCGCCGGCAGCGATCATCGGTTGGGACGGCGTCGGGAAGACCTGGGCCGCGCTCGACTGGCTTACTGGCCGTATGGACGAACAGCCGATTGTCCTCACCGTTCCCTCTTCCGCACTTGCCGGTCTGACCAGTATTTCGGAATCGACCGTCAGGCGCATTTTGGCTGAGCGCCTCTATGAGCTTACCGGCGCGCGCGAACCCGAGCATTGGTTGCGTCGCCTAAACTACTTGCTCAAACGGCCCAAGGACGAGGGGCCAGTTCTCACGGTTCTGTTCGACGGCCTCAATCAGGAGCCAACGGTTCCGTGGTTGGCGCTACTCAAGGCCGTCCAGGGCGTGGCCTTCGAGGGGCGGGTGCGTGTGATGCTAACCACGCGCAGACATCATTTCGACGACAAACTCTCGGGTCTGCGGGGGCTTGTCGTTGCAGCAGCGCCCATCGTCGTCGACGTCTATGATGCCACAGCAGGCGGCGAGCTCGATCGGATGCTCGGCTTCGAGAACCTCACTCAGGCTGATTTGCACCCTGAGCTCGTCGAACTTGCCCGCACGCCGCGCCTGTTCAATCTTGTCATCCGCTTTCGCGACAGGCTCGTGGAGGCAGGTCAGGTCACGGTCCATCGGCTGTTGTGGGAATATGGGCGGGACACTTTCGGCGATCGCGCCGGCAAATCCTTCAGCGAAAATGAGTGGCGTGCGTGGCTCTCCGAAATCGCCGGTCGTTACCGCGGCGGCATCAAGGAATTCTCGCTCAAGAGCCTTGGCGAAACGGCAAGCCGGCCCGATCTCTCCGAACGTGAGGTATATGCCCGGCTGAGTGATATTATCGACGGGCGCTTCGCAAAGCCCGGGCCGTCAGGCACAATGCAACTCAGTCCGACCGTCGTCGCCCACGCGCTTGGGGCCGCGCTACTTGCGCATCTCGATGCCTATGGCGGAACGACCTTCGCAGCGGCGGAAGCCGAGGTTACGCAATGGCTGGACCCGATCGCTGGCCTGGATCAGCGCGCTGAAATTCTCCGGGCGGCCGTATCGATTCTTGTTGAACGGGGAGGGCCGTTCACAACGCCCATCGGAGGCGCTCTGGTGACCGCGTGGCTGCAAACCCAAAACGTCACGGATGGCCACCGTCGAGAGCTCGCTAGCCTGGCACAAAGCATTCCCGGCGCGCTTCTCGACGCGGTGGAGCAGTCGGACGCTCACGCACATGCATCCGCGCGGATGTGGGCTGTCAACGCGCTTCGCGCCATCCCACGCGAGGACGGCTCGCAATTGACGGCGATCGCGGCGCGGGTCCGTACCTGGTTCTCCATCGTATCGCGCGAAGTCGACAACAGGCCGGACGCTAACGCTGATTCCGAGAGACGTCGTGAGGAGCGTTATCGCGGCCGTGTCGGGATCGATGTCTCCGGGCCGTTGACGGTGCTGGGCGTTACGCTTCGTCTCGTCGACCGCGACGATGGCAAGTTGCAGGCCACGGCACCTGCGATCCTGGACGGATTCCCTCTATCAAAGATCGCGCCGTGTTTCGAAGCCCTGGCGGTAGCTTCGGCGGTTCGTGGACACGCCAGTGCTTGGCCGGGCCTGAAGTGGCTGTGCTATTTGAACGAGGTCGATCCCGAACTCATGGCCGACGTCCTGCGCGGCGTGTCCGAGGATATCCGCTCGCGTGTGCCCGAAGCCGGTATTCATCCGCAGCTTCCCGCACGAGCTGCGGCGCTGCTGCTCCCGCTGAGCGGGCTGGAAGTCGACGAGGAAAGTGCCGCCACGCTCGATCCCCACATCGACCGGCGATATACCTACGAGAAAGATTACCTACCAAACCCGAGCCGGAGTTTCTTTGCCCTTGAACGCCGACACGCCGGCATTGCGCTGGAGGATAAGGAGCGCCCACTCCATTCCCGCCTGCACCGCACCGGCGAACTGTGGCTTGATCCGACTTTTCAGCCACCACCCGGCTTCGTGGACGAATTGCGCTCCGCTGCCGTCGCGTTCGACGTGACGAAGCTGAACCGGGAGATGGGACACACCCCTGAAGAAATATTCTTTGAAGAGCTCCAACCGGCGCTCGCGCGATGTGCTCCGGACGTCCTGGCCGCTTTGCTACGCCGTAAAATGAAAAGCTTCGCGTCGTGCCCGCCCGAGTCACGCTATTGGAGCGCCGTTCACGCTACCGAGTCGTTCCTCCTGGCAGGGATAGCGGAGGTGCCGGCAGCAAAGGCTTTGCGCCTGAGCGCGCACGACAAGGACGAAAACGAAGATGCGATCGCGACAATCGAGTTGCTGAAGATCGAACTGCACTCCATTGGTGATGCGCAGAGTCAGTTCGACAGCCTGATCGCGGCCGATCTCAAGTTCATTCCCGCCGATCTAGACGAAGTCATGCGAACCCCGTCGGCAGCAGATGTTGACGCCCTCATTGCGAGGTATGGCGACGCTCCAGACAAACGACGGCGAGATCTTGTCGTACTTTTATCGATTCACCCGAGCGACTTCAGCGACAGCGCCTGGTCGTGGCTGATAAACCTGATCGACGAACCGGATCATGAGCTGGACGGTGTGCTGTTTCGCATGCTGACGCTCGCCGATGCCGTTCGCTTTGGACGCCATCTTGCTGCAAAGGCCTGGGGCTGGAGCCCATCAGCTCACATATGGGTTAACCATTATGGCACCGGCGCACTGATCAAGGCCGAATCGGCTTTGCCCTTTGACCAATTGGGGCCACGGCTTGCGCCGTGGCGTTTGCTCGAAGCGGCGCGCGAACGTGGAGCCGATCCCGCCGAGGTTCGCTTTGCTGCCGAGATTTTTGGTCACGTTCTGGCCGCCAATAAAATCGCGGAACCGGACCCCGGTTCGACACTCACGGTCGATCGTACGCAGACGAGGTTCACACCGACCTTCGTTTCGATCCAACCACGGCCAGATCTCCAGGAGCGGAGCAACCCTGCAGCGTCATTCCGCGCCGCGCTCGATGCCGATGCAGGTATAAAGGCTCACGAACGTGCGATGGAGACCGCCACAGCGCGTATCGAAGAGGCGAGGCAATCGGGAGCTAGCCTCTATCTCGCCGACATTCATGCCATCGACCTCGATCCTGTGATCCAACATGCATCCGACATGATCGAGCGCTGGGTCGAAGGCTGGCACGACATCAGCACGGATTTCCGCAGGCGCGTGCGCCTCGCTGAGACCGCGTTCCTCGCACTCTGTGAGGCGTTGCTCGCTCGGGAACCCACCCGCGGTACCGGGCTGTGGCGCGCACTGCGCATGACAGTGACAACGCGCTACGTGGGCCCGGCTGGTGTCGACGAGTTGTTGCACATGGTATTTCGCGTTCCGGATTCGGCACCCGTCGTCGCGCTTCGGGAAGAACTCATAAGCCTGCCGTTCTGTCACTCGGATAAGAATCTCTTCGATCTCGCCGTGGCGGCTTCCTATAATGGCAAGGCGGCCTGGATTGCCGACATTGCTGCCGCCGACCGCCCGTCGTCGCTGGCGTGGCGACAACGACGTGGCGCGCTGCTGGATGGGCTCGGCACCGATAATGTGCTCCCTGTCCCCGAGGCCTGGCCCGATGGGCAGATACGCACGGATAGTGCCGGTCTGCGACTCAAGGCCGCGCGACTGCGCTGGCGTGAAGCTTGTGCCCATCATTGGTGGCAGACCTATCTCGCAGCTCAGAATGTGGTTGAAGCTTATGCCGCTTGGGTCCTGTTTTTGCGCTCGGCTGACGCGCGCGCGTGGACCTGGATGCGTGCTGATGTTGAACGACAGAATAAAAGTGACGGCCTCTTTGCCCTTAAGCTTGCACATATGCAGCTCAACAGAGCTGGACTGAAGCGCGCGATGGACAAGATCTTCGAGAACAGCGACAAGAAGTTCCTGGATCACGACATCGTGGGAGGGATCGGGCCTTGGACGAACGCGAGTAACGCCGACTAGGCGCCGCCCCGGACGGTCATAGGTATCTGCTGCGCGGTAGATCGCATGCCTACCAAGGAGTCGAATGCAAGGGCCGATCGATCGCGCACCCGTGAAACCCACCAGACGGGGTCAATCCCACGGCTCGAATCGTACGAGCCATCGAAACATTTTTTCGTCGCAGGTCAGTTCACTCCCATGCTCTGACGATCAGAGCTTCGGAAGGCGAGGCCCGCAGACGAGCGCGTCCAGCGGTTTCGATTTCAATCGGCATGTCGATCACGGGCGCGCTGAGACGCGCGATTAGGCCACCCGCTCATGATTGGGACAGTCGCTGATCCCTTTGCACAAACCGACGCCTCTGCGCTGTCATCGGTTCGCTGCAACCTGGTCTGCAGCAGCCTCATCCTGAGCGATCTTGCGTAGAGCGCCACGGATGATTTTGCCCGTGGTTGTCATGGGCATCTCGTCAATAAATCGTACTACGCGCGGATATTCGTGCGCCGCCAGTCGTGATTTGACGAAACTTGCAATGTCGTCAGCCAATGCATCTGATCCGACATATCCGTCCTTAAGTACGACATAAGCGGCCACGACCGCACCGCGCAGTGGATCCGGCTTAGCGACGACCCCGGCAAGACGGACAGCTTGGTGCACTAGCAGGCAATCCTCGATTTCTGCAGGGCCAATCCTATAGCCGGCCGAGCCAATGACATCGTCGTTGCGCCCCACAAAGCGCAGCCGGCCCTCAGCATCGCGTGACCCTTGGTCCCCCGTGAGAAGCCATTTCCCATCCGGTCCTTCTACAAACTTTTCGCGCGTCGCTTCGGGATTTTGCCAATAGCCGATGAACATCACGGGGTCGGGCGACAAAACCGCCAGGGCGCCTTCCGTCTCGTCAGGTTGGCGAATGCCGGTCGCAGCATCGATTACATCAACAACGTGACCAGGCACGGGCCGCCCCATTCTGCCCGGCAAGGGCGATTCTAGCGCTGCACAGGAAGAAACCAGCATGTTGCACTCGGTCTGGCCGTAAAACTCGTTGATTGTGACCCCGAGCGTCGTACGCCCCCATTCGATCAATTCTGCTCCCAGCGGTTCGCCGCCGCTGGCGACCGAGCGAAGGTGCACCTCAGGCGTCTTGCTCTCAGGCAAGAGCTTCATCATCTTCAACGCGGTAGGAGGCAGAAAGGCATTGCGTATTCGAAAGGTCTTGATCAGGTCGAAAGCCGCTTCTGCGGTGAATTTCGTAAACCGACAGGCGACAACCGGGATACCATGATGAAGCGCCGGCATGAGCACATCGAGTAGACCACCAATCCATGCCCAGTCTGCGGGAGTCCAGAAACGATCTCCGTCTTGAGGGAGAAACTCGTGGCTTATTTCGACGCCCGGAAGATGTCCCAACAGAACCCCATGGGCATGAAGGGCACCTTTAGGGTTTCCTGTGGTACCTGACGTGTAAATTAGAATTGCTGGATCATCGGCGAGTGTCGACACGGGTTCGAAGCCATCTGATTCTTCCGCGCAAAGGGCGGCAAAACTCTTGGCCGGTCCAATTGCGCCGTCAACGCAGATGATCAGCTCCAATGCCGGAAGCTGTTGAAGAAGAGGCTTTATTCGCTCGACGCCCGAGGCGTCAGTTATGATTGCTCTTGCGCCAGAATCTGCCAGGCGATGTAGAAGGGCATCGGGTCCAAACAGTGTGAATAGCGGGATTGAGATGCATGCGAGTTTTGCGAGCGCAACGTGGGCCGCCGCTGTCTCGAAGCGTTGAGGCAGCATCACACCAACCCGATCGCCCATTTCTTCGGCACGTCGGCCAATGCCGCGCGCGCCCAAGGCATTAGCCAGCCGGTTCGAGCTTGCCTTCAAGTCGGCGAAGCTGTATTCGCGCGTCGATTTTCCTGGCTCTACGTCAATGATCGCCAGTCGACCAGGCTCTTCATCGGCCCACCTGTCACATATATCTGCACCGATATTGTAGTAATCGGGGATATTCCACCGAAACTCATTTCGAACCTCATCGAACGTTTTACCTCTTTTCAGCATTGCTATCCTCCGTCCGGTGTTTGAGAAGGCCGCCATCCCTGGATCTGAGCTCCGGGCGTTAAGCGTTCTTCGGCTACTGCGCTCTCCGTCGTGTTTTTCAACGACGGCTCCATTGTCCTGGCGTCCGCCAGCATCAGTGGGTCTCTCCGTGGAGCAGCCGGCGCCCCATTGCCGAGTTCGTTGCCACGGCCCGTCCCGTTGTCCCTTTGTCCGTGCCGCGCAACCAAATCTGAGTAATTCCAGGGCGGGAAAAGCCCAATTCCGACGGTACGTATGAAAAAAATATCTCAAAGGAAAGAAAATATTTGACTTTGATCTATAAGTTTCGTTTTCTCGGGTAATCCCGTATGGCAGTCGCCGCCATCTAACGGCTTGGGTGATGTGTTGCAGTATTCAGAAACCTTCCCGAGTTTGCTCTCGCCGTCGGACCCGCGCCCGGTTGAGCTGGTCAATGCCGACGGACGTGCTGACTTTGTGCTGGTTTGCGAACACGCGGGGACCGCTGTTCCACGGCGGCTCCGGAGCCTTGGTCTGCCCGCGGCCGAAAGTCTTGGACATATTGCCTACGACATCGGCGCCGAGGATGTGGCGCGCCGCCTTGCGGATCAGCTTGATGCTCCACTTTTCCTGCAGCGCTATAGCCGGCTGGTCGTCGACTGCAATCGCCCGTTTAGCGCGCCCGACTGCATTCCGGAGGTGAGTGATGGGACAGTCGTGCCAGGCAATCTAAGTATCGCTGAGTATCAGCGCCGGCAGCGTTATACGGAGATCCACGAGCCGTTCCATCGGGGCGTGGCGCTCCTTTTGGATCGTCGGGCGGCCGCCGGTTCGCCGGCCGTCTTGGTCGCGGTGCATAGCTTTACGCCGCGGCTGGCAGGGGGACCCCGGCGACCTTGGCAACTCGGCGTGCTCTCCAACCGTGACCGCAGCTTTGCCGAGCGTTTCCTTAGCTCCTTTCAGAGGCGCAATCCAACGACGATCTCCGCGCACAACGAGCCGTATGTCGTTGACGATCAGGGCGACTACACGATCCCAGTGCACGGAGAGGCGCGCGGCTTGCCGCATCTGCTGCTTGAAATTCGGAACGATTTAATCGGCGATCCCCAGGGGCAGCACAGATGGGCGAGCTCGATCGCCAATGGGCTGATCGATGCGCGAGAGACAAAGCATGTCAACGACTGAATTCCCGACGACACGCGAGGTGCCGCTCAATCCGAAGGAGTCGGCATTGTTGTTCGTCGACGTGCAAAACTTTTGCGTACGACGCGATGGCGGTGAGTTCAAGGATGTGCCGGACGCCGAGATCGCCCACAAATATGGCTACTATTTCGATCGCTTGAATAACCTTGCCATACCCAACATGCAGCGACTGCAGGCGGCGTTTCGTGGGGCAGGCATAGAAGTACTTTACACCACGATCGAGAGTCTCACCAAGGATGGTCGTGATCGCAGCCTCGATTACAAGATCACGGGCTTCAATGTCCCGAAGGGCTCATGGGACGGCAAGGTTATCGACGAACTCGCCCCCGGCGATGACGAAATCGTGCTGCCGAAATCGTCCTCGAGCGTCTTTGTGTCGACCCACATCGATTACCTGCTGCGCAATCTCGGGGTTAAGCAACTGGTGTTGGTCGGACTGGTTACCGATCAGTGCGTGGAATCTGCGGTGCGTGACGCCTGCGATCTCGGCTACCTCGTGACGCTCGTGCCAGATGCTTGCGCCGCCTATAGCCAGGACCGTCACGACAATACTCTGCGAGCGATCAAGGGGTATTGCCGCCAGGTCGATACCGACGCGCTGCTCGACGAGATCGGACGGCGCTCGGGATAAGTAAACGAGAGCAAGTGAATCGCCAAGCTTTGCGGTCACGCGGCGTTACCGTGTGGCTCGCCCGGACATACTGATCGACGAGTGGCGGTCGCGCGTTGGCCGCCATGGCGAAACGCCAATTTATGCTGGAAATCAGGAGGGGTTCCAAATGGGCAATTTAGATGCCGCGGTGAAGGCCGCCTGGAGCGCGATCGACCGCGAGCGGAGTTACACGACCGAGCTCACTCAAAGGCTCGTTCGAATTCCCTCGGTCAATCCGAAGTTCGTCAATGATCCAAGCCAAAACCGCGAGAGCGCCGTCCAAGACCTGGTTGAATCGGAGTTGACGTCACTTGGTATGGCGATCGACCGGTGGGACGTCTTTCCGGACCGGCCGAACGTCATCGGTCAGCTCACCGGCTCGGAAGAGCGTAGCCTGCTCCTGTGCGGCCATATCGATGTGGTGCCGGTCGGTGAGGCTGGCACCTGGACGGTCGACCCCTTCGGGGGTGAGATCAAGGATGGCAAGCTTTACGGGCGTGGGGCCATCGACATGAAGAGCGGCGTCGCAGCGGCCATTGCTGCGATCCGGGGCATCAGGGCGGCAGGTATCGAACTCGAGGGACGTGTTGCCCTCCATTCCGTGGTCGATGAAGAAGCTGGCGGCTTTGGTGCGATAGACGCCGTCAAGCGCGGCTATCTCGCCAAGGCGGCGATCATCACTGAACTGACGATGGGCGATATCCAAGTCTGCGAAGGTGGTTTGGAATGGATACGCATTACCATCACCGGCCGACAAGGCCATTCGGCGTGGCGCTACAACGAGATTTGGCCGCAGCGTGACGCACCTGATCGGCTGCGGCCAGCCGTGAACGCGATCGATATCGCAACCCGTTTTCTGGACGCGCTCAGGAATTTCGAACATTCCAGATGCCGCATGCGTCAGCACCCTCTGCTGCCGCCCGGCATGAACACGATCAATGTCGGGGCGATGCGCGCTGGCGCCGGGCTTGGCCCAGACGGGCTGCCGCTCATCATGACCAATCCCGCCATCATTCCGGATGTGGCCGTCATCGACCTCGACTACAAATTCCTGCCCCACCAGACCAAAGAAGAGATTCGGTCTGAGTTTGAAGCGTTCGTGCACCACTTCTGCCAGCAGGATCTTTGGTTGCAGAAGAATCCGATCAAGGTTCAATGGGAGCTCGGTGGCCTCCATTTCCCGCCTATGGACACCGCGCCGGATCATCCACTCGTGCAATCGCTCTTGAAGCGTCGGACCCAACTTGGCGGCAAGCCGAAGATCTCGGGAATGATTGCCGTTGTCGACGCGGCGCACTACGCCGGCGCGGGAGTGGATGCTGTGATCTGCGGCGCAACCGGCGATGGTTTCCACGGCGCCGACGAGTACGTGGACATCGCCTCGTTGGAGGAGACGACCAAAACCTTGGCCGCCGGAATCATCGATTGGTGCGGAACCAAATAATTCATCTCAAATGCAGTGAACAAGTGCAGTGAAAGAGGGGATTGCCACCATGAAACGTTCTAGTCTTTGGACCAGTCTGGTCGTTGCTGCGTTCGCCGCGGCAGCACCCGCCCATTCCGCTGATCGAATCGCCAAGATCGGTGTCCTCGCGCCGCTGACCGGAAACTCGGCTGCGGATGGCAACGAAATGATCGACGGCGCCAAGCTCGCCGTTGACGAAATCAATGCAGCCGGCGGCGTGGCTGGCTACAAGCTGCAGGTGGTCGTCGGCGACACACAGAACCAGTCCGCCGATGCCGTGACCAGCGCAATCGAACGTTTGGCGGGCGACCGCGAACTGAACGCCATCCTCACCGGCTACGCCAGCGGCAGCAATTTCGAAATCGAGCTCATGGCCGAGCAGGAGATGCCGTACCTGATCTGGGCGAATTCGGCTCAGACGCGGGACATCATCGCGCCCCATCCGGACAAGTTCCCGACTGTCTGGTCAATGGCTCCGTCCTTGGACGAGTACAATACGGCGATGGTCCCTGTTGTTAAGGCCCTTCTTGCAGATGGAGAGCTCAAGCTGCGGAATACAAAAGTGGCGCTGATCTCGTCAGACAATCCCTATTCGAAGACCATCATGAACGGGCTGAAGAAAAGCTTCGAAGGCGCCGGCTGGACTGTGACGTCGGCGGATCTTCTGCCGTTTGGTGAGATCGACAACTGGCGAACTTTCCTTGCCAAAGTCCGCCAGGATAATCCGGCCATCATCATCAATACCGACTATCAGCCGGGCAATGCCGGGAAATTCCTGACCCAGTTCCTCGAGCAGCCGACGGACAGCCTGGTCTTCATCCAGTATGCGCCTTCGGTCCCTGAATTTTTGAAGTTGACGGGCAAGCAGGCCACCGGCGTCGTCTATAACCTTTTGGGCGGCACGCTCAACACGCCTGCGAACCCGCGGGCTGCTGAGGTGATCAAAAAATATCAGGACAAATACGGCCACGAACCAGGCACATACGGGCCAGCGCTCTACGAGGAGGTCATGGTCTATGCCGATGCCCTGGCGAAGGTGGGGGATCCGGCCAAGCGGCAGGCTATCGGCAAGGCCATTGGCGACACCCGCAAGCAGATCGTCAGTGGCAAGCTCTCCTTCGACCCGAAGACGCATCTTGCCGACCAGGGCGACAACTCCATTCCAATTCAGTTCTTTCAAATCTGGGACGGTAAACGGGTTCTGTTTTACCCCAAGCAGTATGCCGACGGCGAGTTCCGTATGCCTCCGTGGATGCAGCAATAGCGCGACCGGTCCTCGCGGCCACGCGGCATCGCCGCGTGGCCGATTGATTCACCGAGCCACAGGCGAAGAGCACACATGCCAGACCTCAATGATGACAAGCCGCTGCTCGAGATACGCCAGGTGAGCCGACGCTTTGGTGCACTGGTCGCGATCGACAATGTTTCGTTCTCGGTCCGCAAAGGCGAGATCTTCGGCATTGCCGGTCCGAATGGTAGCGGCAAGAGCACGCTCTTCAACGTCATCACTGGGATTCCATTTCCTCCAAGCGAAGGCGAGGTGCTTCTTTCCGGCAAGCCAATGCATCGGCTGAGCCCGCATCAGATCAGCCGCGCGGGCATCCTTCGCACCTTCCAGAAAGATGCCGAGTTTGCCACCCTGAGCGCGCGGGAGAACGTCTATGCAAGTGCCGCGTATTGCGCCCAGATGACTTCGGCCGATGCGAAGGATGCCGCTGAACAGGCGCTCGATGACGTGTCGCTGGCGGTTGAACGACGGGCGAAAGCCGCCGCCGACCTCTCGGTCTTTGAGCGCAAGCAATTAATGATCGCTTCTGCAATCGCCGGCCGTCCCAAGGTGCTTCTGCTCGATGAGCCCGCCGCCGGTCTCACCAAGCCGGAGATATCCGGCCTCTCCGACCTCATATTTACCGTGCACCGACGCGGTATCACCGTCGTCCTCATCGAGCACGTCCTGCCGCTTCTGTTGAACGTGTCCGAACGCCTGATGATTCTCAATCACGGCGCCATCATCGCCTCGGGAAGTCCGGCGGAGGTGGTGCGCAACGCGGAGGTCGTCGAAGCCTATCTCGGCAAACGGGAGACCAGCCTTTGAGCGACAATACGAACGCACTCGAAATCGTCGGGTTGCGAGCCGGTTATGATGCCTCCGATGTGCTGCTCGGCATGAGCCTTCACGTTGCACCGCAAGAACGCATCGGACTTTTTGGACCCAACGGGCACGGCAAGACGACGCTGCTCAATACGATCTCACGGGTGATCCGCCCGCGCGCGGGCAATGTCCGCTTCATGGGCGAGTCGATCGATCAGCTCGCGCCCCAGAAGATCGTTGCGCGCGGCTTGATTCACGTGCCCCAGGCCAATCGCCTCTTTCCCGACATGCAGATCATGGAGACACTCGAGCTTGCAGCCTTCACGCCCCGCGCGCGGCAGGAGCTGAAGACAAACCTCGACTATGTCCTCAACCTGTTTCCCCGCCTTGCTGAGCGCCGTCGGCAGCAATGCAAGACGCTGTCAGGCGGCGAGCGCCAGATGCTGTCGATCGGCGCAGGGCTCATGTGCGCGCCTCGCATGCTGATGCTGGACGAACCGACGCTTGGGCTGTCTCCGAAGCTCAAGGACGAGCTTGCCGAGGCAATCTCGGAAATATCGTCGCGGGGCATTCCGCTTCTTCTCGTCGAACAGGATATCGCATTCATCCTGTCCCTGGTCGACCGCATGTATCTGGTCGACCACGGCGAAATCAGCCGGGAAATCAACCGGAGCGGACAGGTCGACCATCAGGAAATCATGGACATGTATTTCGGGTCGGAGGGCGCACGATGACGAGCGACATCCTTAGCGCCATCCTTGTCAGCGGCATCGTGCTCGGCTCGGGCTATGCCTTGATGGCGAGCGGACTTTCCCTGGTATGGACGACACTAGGCATCTTCAATTTCGCTCACGGGGTGCTGATGACGCTCGGCGCCTATATCGCCTGGACCATGTCCGACGCGGCCGGGCTCAATTTCGGATTGGGGGTGGCAATCGCCGTTTCGGCGGCGGTCATGATCGGAGTGGGCATTCTGATCGAGCGGATCATCGTTCGGCCGTTCTACGACCACCGCGATATCCTGCTCATCACCGTCATGACGACCCTTGCCGCAATGATATTCATGCAGAAGGGGATCCAGCTGATCTGGGGGGCAAGGCTCAAGCAGTTGGCGCCGATCGCAACCGGTAATGTACAAATCTGGCAAACAACGATTTCCGCGCAGGAGGCGCTCATCATCGTTGTGGCGCCGTTGTTGCTTGGTACGCTTTGGCTTTTCCTCGATCGTTCGCGGATAGGACGCGGAATACGAGCGGTTGGCCAGAACCCGGATGCCGCTCGATTGATCGGCATCGACGTCTCTCGACTCTTTATCATTACGTTTGCCCTCTCGGCTGTCCTTGCCGGGCTCACAGGCGTGCTTCTCGGTTCGATCCGGCTGCTCACCCCGGAATTCGGCTCCGATCCGCTCGTCAAGGCATTGATCATCGTGATCTTTGGCGGGCTTGGCTCGCTGGGCGGGACGGTTCTCGCTGCCTATCTGATGGGCCTCCTCGAGGCGGGCCTCGTATTTTTTGTAGGCATCTACTGGGCCCCCTCGATGATCTTTCTGCTGCTCATCCTTGTGCTGCTCGTCCGGCCCCAGGGGCTCCTTGGAAAGGTGGTGCGTTGATGGCCCTCCACAACGGTAGAATTCGCAGCGGAAAGATATGGCTCATTGGAGTCCTGCTCGTCGCAGGGCTTCTCGTGCCGATCTTCGTCCAAGACAGCTATCTGCGCCATCTTTTCATCATCTCCTTCGTCTACGGCATTGTTGCAGCGAGCTGGGACCTCAGTCTTGGCTATGCCGGCATCTTCAATTTTGCCCATGTCGCTTTTTTCGGCGTCGGAGTTTACGCGACGGGACTGACCGCAAAGCTTCTCGGGATTGATCCGTGGCTTGCGATGCTCATCGGCGGGTTTGCCGCTTCGGCTGCTGCTGTCATCGTCGCTCTGCCCGTCGTGCGTCTTCAGGGCGTCTATGTCGTGCTGGTCACTTTTGCTTTCAGCCAGCTCGTGATGCAGCTTGTGATCAATCAGTCAAATCTCACCGGAGGAACGCAAGGCATGGTGCGCGTGCCGACGATATGGCTGCCGGGCTACAATTTCCTGCGCGACTACAAGTTCGGTTACTACTATGTCGCCTTTGGGCTGCTTGTTACCACGACCGCTTGTCTGCGCTGGCTGGTGTGTTCCGATTTCGGCCTCTCGATCAAGGCTCTCCGCGACAACGAGGATTACGCGGTCTCCCGCGGCATCCCGATTGCGTGGCAGCGCCTGAAGGCGCTTGTGGCAAGTGCGTTCTTCACGGGGCTGGCGGGCGGTTTCTACGTCATCTATCTCCGCGTGGCCTCGCCGGAGGTCTTCGACTTCTCGACCGTGTCGCTCATCTTGAGCATGGTGCTTGTCGGGGGAACGTCCAGCATCTACGGGCCGCTGTTTGCGGGGCTTTTCCTGACCTTCATCTCGGAAGGGCTCGCAAGTATCAACAATTTCGCCGAAGGCCGCTTCATGCTGGTTGCTCTGGCGATGATCGTCGTTCTCCTGTTCTTTCCGAAGGGACTTGCCTCCGCATTGCCTGCAAGTCTTGGAACGAATGTAAACCAAAAGCGATCGCGAGAGCCTCTGATAGCTTCGAAAGATCAGGCGCTGGTGACGTCGACGGATAAAGAAAACGAGGCTAGGGCACCCAGGCACTCTGGAGTCCGTTGAACGTTCGCGGTCGCGTTGAGAGCCGGCGAGGGCGGGATTGAAGCCGCGGATTCGGAAAGACGATCTAAATCGCTTGGTTGGTCCGGGCCTTGACCAGTGCAGGTTGAGAGGGAATTGGTCCGGCTCCGTTACCCTGATGACCTCGTGGGGCATGACGATGACGAGGCGCCGCAGCGGAGATTCTGGAAGACGTCACCAACGCGCCGTGCGGTTGGACTCGCGGACCGGTGCCGATCCTTGCCGATCCCGAGGCCTAGGTGCAGAGTACGACGGCCCGGAGGGCGAGTGCGTCATCCCCGCCGTACTCCAGGAGCTCCGAAAAACCGTCAGGCAGGACTGGTGAGTAGTAAGCAGCGCCACGCCAATCCTTTCGGCCTGCATGGCGATTGCGGGCGGCCGCTCTGCCGGCACCCGACCCCCACAAGTAGAATTGCGGTGCACGAGGCCCTATCGCATTCTAGAGCACCAGCCGATGGGGCCGTCTCTGCGTGCACTATTCCGACCTTACGCCATACCTTTTGGCATCGGCTTTGCTAGGTCTTGCTGTTTGACCGACCAGCGGGCCGCCGCCGAGAACTGCCGCAAAACCTGTCCCGCTCGCGCACCAATTCCACACGCCGCAATGAAAAAGTTAAGTCCATGATCAGACTGTCTAGCGGATTTGTTCTTGTCCTCATGACGATGGCGCTGGATGTGGCGCGCGCCGAAGGTCCAGCGCCAGGTCGGATCGATGCCATCACGAAATCGGTACGAGATATGATACCCGTGATGCCGACAATGCCATCCGTGTCGATGCCGGACCTCTCCCTGCCAGATTTGTCTGATGCAACTGGGAGGGTAATGTCCGAATTTAATACCTTCACTCAACAAGTCGGCGATGCCCTGCCGATCCTCGAACAGATGGGTTATGAGGTCACGGTATTCAAAGTGACTTGGGGCCTGCCGCCGAAGGCTCGGCTTCGATTGAAGTCGAACGGCAACTCAGATATTGCGAAAGTCAATGCCATCGCGGCAAGAGCGGCAAGCAACAGCGTATTGGTATCCGCGCTCATTACGAGTGCGGCAACGGCAAAGCGCATCCAAAGCACGATGAGGATGGGAACAGCGTATCTCGACGTAGATTTTGCCGTCCCGCCCCGGGTCAATATGAAATTTCTCAGCGCCAAGGCGGGCGAGAAAGATGAAATGCCGCGCGACAATGATGAATTGGAGATTAGCTGCAAATGAATTGATCGCGACCGACGAAGGCATACGTCAGCCGAGCGCCAAGCCGCCACGAACGAGCCGATCCCCGAGATCGGCGCCAGCCACCGAGCAGGTTGCCACGGTCAGTCCCCCGAGGCGAGTGCCGCGCGAGCCAATAAAAGTCTATGCAACCTTGAGCTTTTTAGTTCTAATGAGACCGAGCGCTAAGGGGGTACCGCGCCTTGGGCTCACCAGCGGCCCTAGCAAACCTGAGCTAGGGCCGCCCCCTCGGCGGATCGATCTTCGCATGCCAAGTTCGTGCAGGATTGCAATCGTCGCTCCCAAGGCAACGCGGGCACTTTTAACGCGAAGGCGCTGTGCGCGATGCAGTCTATCCGTAAAAATCCGGACGGCATTTTGTCGTGAGATTCTCTGACACCGCCCATGCTGACTGCACTGATCGAGCCTCCCCATGGACTGGTGTATCTCGGCAGCGGCCTGAACCGCGGCGCAGAGGGCTTGCTCAGCGACCTCGATTGGAAAAAGCCGGCCTGGGATCCGGTCCGGGCCTACGCTGAGAGCAAGGTCCACGTTGTGGCGCTCGTGTACGCGCGTGCTGGGCGATGGCCGCAGATCTTGAGCAATGCGGTCGACACGCACGAAGACCCACCTACATCGTTTTCTTCAACAACTGAGGGGTTTGATGCTCAGGGATGCCGCTCAGGTCTATGGCGTTGCGCCCAAATTTGAATGCATCCTCATATGGTCTCCCCGCACCCAAAGCATCGTAAAATCCTACTGCAAATTTTATCGCCGCCGCGTCCCCGATCTCTTTACCCATGCCAATTACATACTGGATGTGTTCAGCAATCGCAGTCGCCTGGCTCGCCGAGTAGCACGCGTTTAGAACAACGCACTCTACGTGGGATTTGCACAACGCGAACAATTCTGTAAGTGCTCTTGGGGGCACAAGTTCCGCCTGGCCCAGGTTATTCTCGCACACTAAACCCTCTGTTGGACTGCCATGGCCCGAAAAATGGACAATAGATGGTTGTTCATCGAGAAGACCGCGGCGCAAGTCTTCAGCCCTAACAGCCCACTTCTGCGTAAGTTTAAACTGATCTCTGTATCTTGCACGTTTCAGGCCTTCATCGATTTCTCTTACTTCCTCATTCAACCTTAGTGGATCGGTATCTTGCGGATTTGACGCGAAAAACAAAACCGTAGCCGTCTTTGCGCGCTGGGACACTGCTTTGCCTCCTGGCGTCGCATCTGAATGGTTATTCTGAATCAAATGCATGCCGCTAAGGCAGCTTTCGTAGCTAGACACGACTCCAGACAACTGCAGATCGCGCAAGCGTTCTTCCCAGTCATCTAGGAGAATCTCCACACCAGGAAGCATCCCCTCGCGCCTTAGAGAAAAAACCGTATCGTCAGGCCAAAGCCGCCGGGCGAAGAATTCGGGCGTTACAAGCGAAGTCCCTCCCTGACGGGTCGTAGTTATGGCCTCGAAGTCGATCTTAGCCGGCTCAATCAAGGCTTCCGATTTCATTCCAAAGCGTGAGATAACCTCGCCGATCTCGTACAATAACATCTGTGCATCAAGATTCTGCCTATCGTGCCGCGAACTTCCGGGTTTCTCAGAATACCTAACGTTTCCGCAATCTCCGAGCGCGTCTGTGGCCAGCCGAACCGCATTGACCATACGATCGCTCTTCTCCTCAAAGATGTCAGGTGCATACAAGGTTTCATCGAAAGCGCGGCTTCGCTCTTTCGCGCCCTCGATGGATACGTTTCCCAGAGCCACATCGCAGAGAAGATGCACAAAGCCAAAGAACTCTTCGAAATATTCGCGTCCTCGGGCGGGCGGACAGGCAGCGCGCAGCATGAGCAACGGCGCGCTCCGAAGAATCATCCGCGCCTCGTGACCGAAGGCCTGCTCGCGAGATAGATCCTGAAGTCGAGGGAACAATCCGGCCGCTCCTCGATGTGACATCGTAGAACTCATGACATGATAAACCTCATAGGCCGGCCCGGGAAGAGAGCACGGTGCTGCTAAGCGCAGAACGGGCCCCTAGGTTTTGGCGCGAAGCGGACGTTTGAGGCTAGACTGGCGAAGAGGCATTCACAGATCTTCCCGCTGGCTCTTGAATAAGGAATGCCACATCTTTCCTTCTGCCGAGTTGGCGCGATATTAGATCTCGACAAGTAGCTTCGGCTGTAGCCAGATGCCCATGTGCCGATGCGGAGTAGGGCTACGTCTTTGCGGATCAGCGGCTTCGGCCGTTGCACGCTATTCGCCTCCTCGGACAATCTGAAGGCCGGGTTGAAAGCGGTGAACGTGCACTTCCTTCACGTACCCGAGGAGCCGCCCGAGAAGGGCATCATGAGCTTCGCTAACGTGCCACCCGACGGGGATAGGCGGCGGACCTCTGGGACCGCCACCTACGAAGTGGCGTGGAAAGGAGCGACAGGAAACAGAGCAGCGCGGTCCGGAAAGAGATGCCGAACTCGTCAAGAAGCTGAAGGAATCTCGCAAACAGCCCAGCCTGGCGCCCGGTGAAGCGGGCGACGACCAGAGGACATGATCTCAATCTCGCGCTCCGTCCACGCAAGCGGCGTTTTCGGCTTCTAAAGCTCGCAGAAATAACCCGTACTGGAGCCGCGACCTGCGGCCCTCGTCGAGGTCGCTGCCGTGCTCGCTTTCGATGCGCTCGAAAAGTTTAATGAGTTCGTCGAACTTCAATCCCATGGACTCGACCTCGACCACCAGGCCGTCAAAAATCGATCCGAACAAGCCGTCGATCTCCTCCTCGCGTTCCTCCCAGCCGCGCGGAGATCGAGAACGGCGCACGATTAGATCCTGGTCGGCATCGTCCGGGTCACCTTGATCTGCGAGAAACTGAACGCGCCGCCGTCGGCCTGGACCGCGGCCCGGACGCAGAGGCGGTCCAGGACATCGTGCCAGCCGGCGTCGCACTCGAGGCAACCCTGGGTCACCCCCGGGAAATCGGCCGGGGTTGGAAGAGGTCGGGGCATGCCGCTCAGCCCGACTCTCCAATTCCAAACGACCCCCACATGGCCGCTCCGCCGTGAACAAAATAAAACAGAAGAAAATATGGAATATATCTGGATTCAATCGCTCAGCCATTGTTCTTATATAAGAAGCGGTGGTCTTCTTATATAAGACGGCCTCCGCTGCTGCTGGCGCCAGGAGCCCGCGAGCACTATAAGTTCGGAGGGTTCTCGTGCAGCGGATGGGTGGATGGTCGGGAAAAGGAAGGCACCAAAGCGAGGCAAGAGGACCCCGATTGGAGACAGGGGCACGTTCATCGCCATGATGGACAAGGACGTCATCGCCGACATCAAGCAGGTCGCCATCGATGAGCATCGAGCCGCCTGGGACGTGATGGAACAGGCTGCGCGAGAGTTCCTGAAGCGGAGGAAATCAAGGAGAACGCCCTGAAACTCCTCCGTTTATTCTTGCGGTTGCGCGGGCGTGACGGTTCAATCGGCCGGCTGAAGGACCGATAGATGAAGCTGTTTGGTTATCTTCCGGAGACCCTTTTCAAACCCCTGTCGGGGCCGAAGAAACACGTCTATGCCCGGCTCCTGATGCGCCTCTACGAGAGGGTCTACTCGGCTCGCATCCTTGAGACGCCGCTCAGGGAGGAGGTCGTCAAGCAGATCGAGATCGGGCTTTCGGAGTTCGGCATCGGATCGATGGGAGATCTTTCCGAGGACGATCCGGATGAGGATCAGACCACCAGCCAGGCCCATTACCTCGCCTACTATAGATTGCGCGACACCGGCTGGCTCACGGAAGAGACCGAGAAGTGGCGCATTTACGTCGACATGAACCCGGACGCGTTCATGGTCCTGGGCGCGATCACCGAACTCGGCAACAGCCGCGTGCGCGTCGCCGGCGCCGTCGTCGACGTCAAGAACAATCTGGAGGCCGCGTTCCGGGAGCCGGAAACGATGGCGCAGGGTCTCGCCAATGCGCACGACACCGCTTTGCGGTTCGCCCGCAGCATGCGCCGCATCCTCGCCGGCATGCGCGAGATCGAGGATCGCATTCTGGGCAATCCGAACGCGGCGGCCATTCTCCGCACGTTCTTCCAGGACTTTGTCGACGGGCTGTTGATTGCGGACTACAAGCAGCTCAAGACATCCAACAACCCGTACCGTCATCGCCGCACGATCGCATCGCTCGCTGGCGACATGCTCGCGGACGCCGAGCGTCTCGGCAAGATCGCGCGCGCCTATATCGAGCAGGGTGTCATGGCCGCGGGCGCCATGATTGCGACGGCCGAGGAACGCGTCATCGCCGAGCTTGAAAAGATCAAAAGTGTGTTCGAGGACGTCGGTCCCTTCATGGATAAGATCGAGGATTTCCGGGATCGCCTCGAACGCCGCATCCGCACGACCGTCCACTACATGGATGTCATGGGAGAAGGCTCCGCCGAGCGGATCGTCCGGTTGATCGAGCTGCTTTCGAAGATCGGCAGCGATGAAGTCGAGATCCGGCTGAGGTCGCCGGATGTCGGTCTGCCGATCACGTCGCTCGCGCTGTACACGCCCCCGCCGCCGAAGGCTCCGCCCGAGCGGACGCGCTTCAAGTTGCCGAAGCAGGATCCCTATCTGCGCGCCTATGTCCAGGCCACGACCGAGTTCGACCGGATGGTGCGGGTGACGGACCAGAAACTACTCGAGTTCACGCGGCGGCAGATGCAGGGACGTGACCGCGTCTCGTCCGAAGAGATCGAGATCGGAGGCATTCCGGACCTCTTCGCCTACCGGGCTATCCCGAACCTGGCGGCGGTTGGCCGCTCGGTGCGGCTGGGTGAATTCACGATCACGCTCGAGGAGGGCCGCACCGCCAACGACTGGATCGACGTGACCGCCTTCCGGATCGAGAGAACGAGGACCACAGTCGATGCTGCGTGATCTTTCCAAAATCATCGACGACGCGGACTCCGAGGGCCACGACGGCGACCAGTTGCAGAAGGAGTTGCGCCAGGCTGCACAGTCGCTCTGGCGCGCCCAATTCATCTACGAGAACGACTGGGGGATGAAGACATCCTACGAGGTGCTCCGCCGATACATAGGGTATTTCGAGAATCTCTTCGACGCGCTCGGTTATCGGGTCGTGGGGAGGCCGAACGACGGCTACGTCGGCCTGGTGGCGAACGAGCTGCCTCCGCGTCAGAGCATGAAACTTGACGAGAGCCTGCTCCTGCTGGTGCTGCGGCTCCATTACGAGGAGGCGTTCACGCGGTTCGAGGCCAAGGAATTTGGCGAGGTCGAGGTTGAGAGCGAGCAGATCCTGCAGATCTACGAGGACCGGACCCATCGGGAGCGCCCTAACTTCGGGCGGGTGAAGGAAATCCTGGCCGCCTTCAGGCAGCGCGGGCTCGTCCGGATCGAGGATCGCGACGACAGGAACTTCACCCTGTTCCTGCGGCCCGCCTTACCGATAGTGGTCTCCAAGGACACCCTCGGCTCCCTTGAGGAGTTCGTCATGCGCGCCACCGCGGCGGCGAAGGCCGATGCCGCGAGCGAGGTGCAGGCGTGATCGAACTGCGTCGCATCATCCTGGTCGACTGGTACCTGTTCCGGGCGCAGCAGGTCGATATGCGCGGCATGACCGCCATCATTGGGCCGAACGGCGCGGGGAAGTCCGCGATCATCGACGCCGTGCAGACGGTTCTCTCCGGCGCGAGCATGGCCAGCATCCGGTTCAATCCGAGCGCCCAGAGCAACGTCCGGAGCAAGCGGACGCTGCGCGACTACTGCCTCGGCGTGGTCTCCCTCGACGAGAAGGGCGAGCGGTCGGAGCCGACGCGCCAGCATGCCTACACCTACGTCATCCTCGTCTTCGAGGACCTGGCCGACGGCTCGGCGGTGAGCCTGGGCGTGGCCTTCTCGGCCTCGGCCTCAAGAAGCGACGAGTCCTGCGAGGCGCGCTTCATCGCCAAGGGCGCGATGACCAAGGACGATGTCCTCGCTTCGGTCGGCGACGACGAAGTCGAGACGCTGCAGTGGCACGCTGTGCGCACCGCGCTGCGAGCCCGGAAGATCGAAGTCGACGACGCGTTCTCGAGCGCGACGGATTTCGTCGCGGAATCGCTCCGGGCTCTGTCGCCGGCGGGCTTCCCGCTCGATCCGAGGCGCTTCCAGAGGGCGTTCCGGAACGCGCTGCTGCTGAAGCCGGTGGACAATCCCACCGAGTTCGTCCGGAACTATGTTCTCGATGTTCAGCCGATCCAGGTCGACAGGCTTCGGCGAGGTATCGAGCACTGGCGCTCCCTAACTCGCCGCATCGAGGAACTGAAGGCGCAAAGCGCCAGCCTCGCCGGGATCTTGCGCATCGTGGCCCGCGCCGTCGAAAACGAGCGGGTTATCGCAACCACTAGCTGGCAGATCGCCCACCTGGAATGGGAGAAGTTTCGCCGGGAGGCCAGGCGGCAGGAAGAGGCTCTCGCGCAGCTCCGGAGCGCCGCACGCAGCGCCGAAGTCGAGGCGACCGCGGCTGCGGCCAGACACGCCACGCTGGACGCCGAGCACAAGACCATCGAGCTATCGATCAGGACCAGCGACGCCGAGCAGCTTGCCCAGATGTACGAGTCGGACAAGACCGCAACGCTGAGCCAGCGCGCCAACGCCATGGCGCCGGTCAAGGACATCGATGGGCTTATCGCTTCGATTAGGAAGGCTGTCGAACTCAATTTGCTGGTTCGTCGCGACGATCTGCTGCATGCGCTGCTGAGCGCGGTCGTCGTCGCCCGGGGAAGGGCGCCCCTTTCCGAATGGGACAAGACGCTCCCGGACGACTGGAAGGATAGCGCCTCGCATCTCGATGCGGCGCTTTTCGCCGTCGACCAGGAAAGGCTCGCGGCGGTCCGCAAGACGTTCTCGGACGCCCATTTCACTGCCCGTGTCGCGACCAAGGATCTTCAGGATCGCATCGACCAGATCGACAGCAATCTCAAGCGAATGGACCAGGGGCTGAGTCCGATCGAGCGAGGCACCCGGGACCTGATTGATGCGCTTCGCTCGCATAGCATCGAGGCCGAGCCCCTGTGCGATCTGGTTGAGATTCGCGACGACAAATGGCGGATGGCTGCCGAGGCCGTCCTCGGCCGCTCGCGAGAGGCGCTGGTCATCGAGCCGGGGCGCGCCGTCCGTGCCCTCGAAATCTACCGGGAAGGCGGAGAGAATTCGTTCCAGCACGCCGAGGTCATCAACACGACGAAGACCGACAGCACTCGACCGGCCGAGAAGGGCTCGCTGGCGCAAATCATCAGCACGGAAAACCGGCATGCCCGGGCATTCCTCAACTATCGGCTTGGCCGGCTGATGATGGTGGAGACCATGGACAGGATG
Source organism: Bradyrhizobium ferriligni (assembly GCF_056837965.1). Taxonomy (NCBI): domain Bacteria; kingdom Pseudomonadati; phylum Pseudomonadota; class Alphaproteobacteria; order Hyphomicrobiales; family Nitrobacteraceae; genus Bradyrhizobium; species Bradyrhizobium ferriligni. The sequence goes on along the minus strand of NZ_JBXEJO010000046.1, from coordinate 42,882 downwards.
GTCGCCGCAGAGAACGCCATTACCCCTGACCGCATGATGCAGGGCGGCCGGACGGTCCGGCGGCTTCCTAAGCCGGAGTACCTGAAGCTTGGTCGCGCCACGCAGGCCCAGATGCGTCAGCAACTTCAGGCCGAGCGGCAAGAGCTCACCTTGCAGCTTGGCGAACGGGCTCGCGAAGTTGGCCGCCTGGAAGAAGAGGCGCGGCTGTTCGAGGACATGTTCGCCCGCTTCCAAAAGATGATCGAAGCTGGTCTGACTTGCGTCGGAAGCGGCGAGTCGCTGGCTGGTTTCGACGGCAAGCTCGTCGAGATCGGGAAGAACATCGAGGACGCCAAGCGAAACCGTGACCCCAAGCTCGTCGCCGATCTGGAGCGCCTTGCTGGCGAGGTCGCGACGGCCGGCCGTAGGAAGTCGGACACGCAAAAGGCCCTGGATGCCGCTAAAAGGGACCGCGACATGGCCGAGGGCGAGTACAGCGGTTACATGAAAAAGAATCGCGAAATCTTGGCAGCGGATCGGCGCGCCCGAGCGCGTCAGATGCAGCAAGATTTTCCGCAATCGACGGCCATGCGTGACTACCGGCCAGAGGTCGCCGGAATGGCGACGGAGGCATTACCGAACCGCATCGACGGGCTGATCGCGGAAAGGGAGACTCGTTCTACGACACGGCGATCCAGCCTCATGCGCGAAATGACCGGAGCGATGAACAAGCATGGTCAGGAATTCCATGTCGTGCCGCCCTTCACCGCCGAAGAAGCGACGCCGGCGGCCGTCGAGCGATGGGCCGCGGCCGAAAAGCAGCGCCTCGATGCGCACGAACTCGTCCAGTACGAGGAGCAGTGCCGGAACGCCGCGACCGAGATGACCTCGGCATTCCGCGACGATCTCCTGCATCGCCTCGACGACGCCTTCACCGGCATCAAGGCCACGCTGAATGAGCTCAACCGCCATCTGAAGGATCGCCAGTTCCATGGGCGGGACTACTACTCGTTCAAGGCGCTGGAAGCCCCGACCCACGTCGACATGATCGAACTCGTCGAGGAATCCAGGAAGCCGGAATTCAATCTGCCGCTGTTCGGGGATCGCAGCCAGGATGCCAGCTCGCCCATGATGCGGGCCGTGCGCCAGATCGAGGAGATCCTGTCAAATCCAGAGACCCGGACCGAGGAAATCGAGGACCCGCGCAAGTATTTCAATTTCGAGCTCTACATCCAGGATGCCGAGGGCAAGATCCGCTCGTCGTTGACGAGCCGCGCGGGCACGGGATCCGGCGGCGAAGGGCAACTGCCGTTCTACATCGCCATCGGTGCTTCGTTGGCCGCCACGTATCAGAACCGGCGCACCGGGGAGAGCGGGCTGTCGCTCGCGATCTTCGACGAGGCCTTCAACCGGCTGGACACCAAGGCTATCGGGCAGTGCTCGGAATTCATGCGCGATCTCGGGCTCCAGGTCATGCTGGCCACCCCAGACGAAAAGCGTCACGTGTTCATGGAAGTGGTCGACACCGTCGTCAACGTGAACCGGTTGGGCAACCAGGTGATGATCGACACCGAATTCCTGACCGAGAAGGCCCGCGACGCGATCGTTGCGGTCGACCCATACCGCAAGGGCTTCGACGTGTTCAAATCCGAGCTGATCGCGGCCGAGAAGGCTGAGGCTATCCCGCGAGACCAGGCCGCCGAATGACCGACGTTCGCACAGTGGATGTCGGCATCGAATTCCTCGAACGGCTGCTGGAACGGAGCGAGCGCAATCCCGATCGCGCCCGTCCGGCTTCCGCGGCTCCGGAGTACGACAGGCTCTCGACCGCGCAGCAGGTGACACGCTTCCACGATCTGATGGCTGCGGCGGAGAGATTCGGCGCTGTCGAGGTGCACCGGGGCAAGAGGGACCGTAGTCACCTGATCGAGCGGGTCCGTGTTCGCGACCCGGAACTGCTCGCCAGACACCTCGGACGTCCGACCGCGCCGTCGACCGCGCAGCGCATCAGACAGGAATTGCTTCCGATCGCAGCGGCCGGCGAACCGTGGGTCGCCACCCTGTTGGACGAGATGACGGTCAGGTGGGCCCGGGGCGAGGCGGCCTATCGCCTGACCACCGGCCAGGCCGATGCCGCCAAGGAATTCTTCATGCTATTGGCCTCCATCTCGCGGCTGGAAGCGCGCGGGCTGGACGCGCGGACCTTCTCTCATAAGGCGACGAGCGACACGAAGGCGTTCGACCGGCACGCGTCGCGGCTGGCTGCCGTCATCGGCATCCGGATCGGTCAGCCAGGTGCGGCTGCCGATGTGGTCTGGTCGCACATCGGGCTGGAGCGCTTCAGTCATCCTGTTCACTTGAGAGGGCCAGTTGTCGTCGAGCGGGAAGGCGGTCGTCTGGTCGACGGCCGCGTCAAGCCGTTCGCCTCAATTCATCCGGAGATGCTCTCTCAACTGTCGGTCTTGGAACGACCGGCAGCCATCCTGACGATCGAGAATTACGCAAGCTTCAATCGGCAGGTCCGCGAGATCGAGGACGGCAGCTTGGTCGTATACACGGGTGGCTTCCCGGCGGCGGGGGTCATCGAACTTCTGTCGAACGTTCTGATGGCGGTGCCGGCCGAGGTGCCGTTCCTTCACTGGGGCGACGTCGACGCCGGCGGCGTGCGTATTTTCAGGTACCTTGAGGAAAACCTTCCTCGTGGACCGCACCCGCACCTGATGACCAAGGAATTGGCCGAGAAATCCGGCCAGCCGGCGGACGCAGACCCCAGCCTAGCTTCGATCGCGAGGTCGGAAAGCGCGGTCCGGGAGCTGGCGGACTGGCTGGCGTTCGGATCGGATGTGCGACACCTGGAGCAGGAGGCGCTGGATCCGGAGCGGCCACGGCGCACCACTTCATGAAGCGACGTTCTTAGCGAACCTCGCGCAATCTGTCGCGAGCCTTGGCTTGCCCACCGGGGTCCAGCCTTTTAGCGCTCTGGCCGTCATTTGAAGACGTCGAAATCGCTGTATGGATTTTGTCCGGTGCCGCCCAACGTAGGTTGCATGTCGTCGAGCAAATCTGGCGGGCAAGTGAAAGATATCCCGCGCCCAGCTCTCAACGTTTGGAAGGATGTCTCATCGCCCTCATGAGGTACGAACAGCATGCCCGGTCGGACGCGCTCGTCGCTTACCGGCGTAATGTCGAACAAGCGACCGTCGGAGCCTCGCAGAACGGAGTGGGCAGTGACACCAACCATTCCACCGCCGTAGGACACATAGATGACCCAACCGCGTACGGCAGTGCATTGAGGCGTGGCCTTAATCCAACGGTCGACATTTTCATGACACCTGCCAATTTCCGGTTGCCAACCGTCAAGGGAAACTTCCTTGAACGGCGCGACGTGAGTGCTCGATAAGCGCTCGCAAATTCCACATTCGTATTCTCGCCTGGTATGATCCGCGAATTCTGTCATGTGCTTCGGTCGAAAATCCTTGCAAGGTCGGTCAGTCACAGCTTGCCCGGCGTTTCCGGCGCAAATATCTACATCAATGCTCGGCGGCAGACGGCAAACTCCGTGTCCGCACGGAGCGCTGCGGCAGCGTCACGTGGCTCAACATCAATGTTGAGCAGACCAATGTCCTGTCTCCGCCCGGCTTGAACAAGAGATGCTGCCGCGACGCGCATCGCTTCGATAGTCTTCCTTGCAACCAGCCATTTTTCGATTACACCAAAGACCTGATCGAGAGTGGCGCCCGACTCGAGGTAATCTTCGATCCAACGATTGATCCAGTGCCAATTGCCGTTCGCTGCGAGCTGATCGAGCGAACCCATCGCTTGAGCTTCATCCGAAGACGGCCTTCTGAACTTGTCGCTCAATCGATGGTCGAAATGTTGACGTCGTAGGTCACACCAGCCGCGCTCATTGCAGAGTTCCCAGAATTGATAGATCGAAAATTCGTCGAGATGGCCCAGATAGGGAATGAGAGCCTCAATCTGGCTCCGCCGCGTGATCCCGGGTCGTCCTCTCTCTTTGATCCCGTAGCGCATCGTAATGTACCGAAAATTTTTAGCCGGGTCGGAAGATGACTCGATTGCCGCCTTTGCCATCGCCAGAAGCCGGGGAGTGGCCAAAAAGAGCGCCGCTTGTACGAAGAAAGCTTGAGCAGCCAAGTGATCCCAGTGCTTCACCAGGAGCGGCTCGGCTTCAGATGGCAGGAGATCCATGACTATCTCGGAAAGCACATAGTCACGGTCATTATCGCCCGACGCCGTCTGGCTAGTCGCGGCCCATGTGCGACCGCGTTGGAGCTCCTCATTTAGGGCAAGAGATACTGGTTCGGACCAGACATGGCGAGCAAGACGCCACCACGTCGCGTGCCGATCTCCTTGCAGCTTCGTGAGAAGTGCCGGAATCGCCGTCCGGTCGGCACGCGCCAACCGCTGCCACAGCGCGCTCTCGGCCAGCAGATCGGAGGCGTCGACGGACCGCAAGATCTCGAGATCGCCGTTCATATGGGTGGCGGCCCAGAAACGGAAAGATTGCCTACGAAGATGCTCTTCGGTGCTCTGATTCTGCCAGAAAGCCAAGAGCCGTTCACGCGACTCCCGCGACATGGGACGACCCTTCTCTTCTTGCCGTCGACGCCACTCGTCGGGTGCCGTATGCGAGAAGGGCGAGAAACCGCCTTTGCCTTCGATGCGTCGTTGCCTGCCGGCAAGTTCTCGAACCACAAATTCGACCGCGTCAGGATGGTCAACCCCATGGAGCATGTACGTGATCGGCCACCGAAGATCGTCCAATCGAGCCCGCTTCAGAAAATACGGGATTGCGGAAACGGGTACGTCTTTGTGAAAGGCCCATCGGACGTGATCTGCAGCGAGGTCGTCTCGTGGAGAAGGAGACTTCTCGCTTGTTGGCAGAGTGGCCCAGGCATCACAGACGGGTCCCAGAAGTCGCTCCGGATCGGTGCCGCAGCACTGCGCGGCGGCCCATAAATAGTCTCCGAGGTGTGACATTGCTGCCGGATCGGAGTTCCACGACATCTCAATGGCGTCGGCCAGTTGAGGATCGGCAAGATAGCCGGCCAGACGGAGTGCCGCCACCCGAACATTCGGTTCCACCGCGACTTGCCGCAGCAAGTTATCGACTCCAGCTCTCAGATTAGCTCCGAACCGGTTCTTCGCATGCTCGATTTGTCGGTCGCGCCAGGGCGCGCCGACCCCCGGCTCAACATCGAGACAGAGCTGCAATCCACCTGCAAGGTCTCCGTTGCGAAACAGCGCCTGTGAAGCCGTCCAGGCGCGTCTGTCGGACCGGCCGAACTTCCACACAATGGCTACCACGTTGGTGGATTCGGTTTCGGACAAAGCTGCCAGTGCTGCCCAGCGCAAATGATTAAACTTCGCTGCGTGCGTATCCGGATCGGCAAGCCATCCATCAATCGATGTTAGGACAGCCCGATGCACCGCGGTCGTTGGCTCGCGGAAGATGCGCAGGGCAAAAAAGAGTGCGAGCGGATTGGTTGCACGAACGCGATCGACAAACGACGGCGAAATTCCATCGTGGTTGAGAGCCGCGCCGAGCACCTCGGCAAATAGGGATCGGCAAGTAACCCGTCATCAAGACCCTCATTCTTGATTGCTTCTGCAATGGTGTCGGCGAACAAATGATCGCGGACGCGATCGTGGCGGAAGAGCAGCCGCGCATCCGAAGCTTCGCTCGATAGACGGACGATGTCGGCCTGATGGACCAGATGCCGCAGCATGGCCAAGGCGTCAGGCTGATCGCGAAGCCATGCTGTGATGTCCGACCATAATGGGCTGATCTGATGGCGTGAGAGCAGGACGGTGGCCAGGGCGCGAAGAGCCAATCTGTAGTCAACGGCTGTGTAGTCACCGCGATTTGCCGCAGTCCGCGCGAGAGCCGCGTTCGCGTACTCTTGAATGACTGATGCGGGATGCGGAGCCTTGCTCGGTTCATGCAGCGCGATCAATAGCGGATCATGACCTAACGCATCGGATATGGCGTCCGCGTCAAGGTCGCTTATGATTTTGCCGCGCGTCGTGCCGCGGCGTTGGACGGCTTCGCGCCCCTCCGATGGTGAAAAAGCGTCGCCGATCACGGCGAGCCGCTGAATGCGTTTCCGGGCTTCCTCACCGAGCGATGCAATAATTTGCGGCCAGATGGGACAAAGTAGCCGCCATGGGCGCCCCGCTGGGGTATCGGAGTTGAGAGGGCCGGACCACTTTGAAAGCTTTTCGGCAAGAAGGGAAGCCTGGCCCGATCTATTTATGTCCTCGGCAACAAGAAGCAGCGGATGATCCGCCGAACAGAGCTGCTGCGCGGCGGAACCTGCTTCCGGCGCGAGCTTCGGATGCAGCTTTCGCAGGCAGGCGTCGATAGCCTCGTCGGGGGTCTGTGCCGCGGCAATGATCTCATGCGGCATGATCAGCCCATATCCGCCGGCATGCACGTGTCGTCTGAGCTGCTTGTAGCACGCGATGCTCTTGCCCAAGCCGGACCCAGCGGCGACAAATAGGATCGTGTCATCGGATGCTGCGGCGATAGCTTGGTCGAGCGTTCGCGAAACCCAGGCGTCAGGCACTTCGTGCGGACCGTGGATTTCTAGACTCTTCAAGGACAGGCAAGCTAGCAAATCGGCAGATAGCCTCTCCTGATCGATGCCAAGATGCTTGTACCGTAGCCATTGGCCTTGGTCAGTATTGTCGAGAAAGTGGGCCAGCGAAGTCACGGACCAAATGTCAATGTCGATGCCTCGTTCGGCACCTCCGGCTATTGTGTCGCGAACGAGTTCCTCTGGGGGCTCCTGGTTCGTCGTCAGGATAAGGGTGGCCCGCAGTAGTGGCGTGCGCTTCCGTTCGGCGGCTACAATCTCAGCGGTTTTCAGGACATCGCCTGCTGGCGCCGTCGGTTTGCCACCCTTGCGCGGCGTCACGGTGGACGGGTCGTGAAGCCATTTGCCTCTTAGGTCGGGACGGGCGCAGGTGGTATGATGCGCGGCAATCATGTGAGGCGGGTTCGCGCCGGTTACGAAAGTGATGCCGTCGACCGGCGCCTTGACTGTCTTGCCCGCAACGTTGACACCGGTGTGAACAAGCGTCGCGTATTCCGGCTTCGCCTCGCGCAACACCGCCGTCGCGAGCCGCTCGAAAGCGGCGTCGTCCGTCATTTCGGACAGTTTTCGAACCGTGTCTCCGGAGCTCATCGGATGTCAATTTATTGGGTTGATTTCTTATCTTCTAGGGCTCGCGCCGTCGCTGCTTGAGGCGTGAGAAACGCATTTGGGTCCTTGATGACCTTCGGCGAGGGTGCCGGGCTTAAAGCTTACGTCCTCGACGAATGAATTCCATTGCGCGATTTTCGCCGGAGCTTGCGCAAACGCGGATGTCAAGGCGTCCGGCGTTTCTTTTGGGATCTCGGTTTGGCGTCGTGTAGAAACGCCGCAAACTTCCTGAAAGATGGGTACCATTCCGTCCAGATCGTCCCTGCCAATCCCCAGCAGATCCAAGATCGCGGGTTGGGCGCAGAGGGTCCTCGAACCAGTTGGTCAGGAGCATCGCGCCTTTTAGAATGAAGCGATCGCGATAGGCGGTTTGGCTCAGGCGGTAAAGCAACCGCTCAAGGACATGGTTGTTGAGAAGCAGGTCGAAGCGCCGGCGGCGTTGCTTGGAAAGGTTGAGGAGTTGTCCACGTACGGACGCCGCCATATTCTTGATCGGCGGCTTTGGCTTCTTAGGCATTGGCAGTCATGGCCTCCAGATAGGGTTCGACGACCTTCCAGATGCCGGCTTCGTTGGCATAGCGGGCGATCTCAGCCGGCGATGCCTTGCGTTTGCGTAGTGCTTCCCGCAGGCCCTCAAGGGCGAGATTGAGACCGGGGCTTTTCTGATAACGCTTTCCGGCACGGCGTCGATAACGGAAGAGATCGACGACAGTTTTGGCGGGATCGTAGATGCGAACGCGCACGCCTTCGATCATGTGATCTTTGATGCCCGAAGTCCTCACCTTATTGCCGAACCGCACGAATTGGAGGGGAGGGGTCTCGATGCAAGGCCGCCGATCTTTTGGGCCAATTGCCAGCCACACGCGCGACGGGATGGTGTCGGTGAGTCCATGGAACGAAAGGGCCGAGGTCAGGCTGACAACGCCCTTCGGGACAAGCTTGGCAGCTTCGGCGAGTGTGTGGTGCGTATCGAATGATGCGTCCGATAGCTGATACAGACCCCGGCTGAGCTGAAGGAGCAGGCCTTTCTCCCTCATCCGCACGACAGTCGTTGCTGTGATGCCCGCTTCCTTAAATTCGGAAAGGCGGACCATGCCCTTTTCTTTCAGAAGGGCTGCAGCACGCTTTTGTTTCTTTCGCAGTTGGCATCAAGGTAGAATGATAATAAATGTCGGATTTGTAAATACTTTATCCGACGATTGGTATCATGCGCCTGAGATGGCGCAATATTCGCTGGCAACTTTCACGATCTCAGACGAACATCCTCGGCACAGGAGGCATCCATGCAGATCCAATACCTCGCCAACAAGGCTCCGGGGATATCAAAAAACGGCTGGTATATCCTTCGACGCGGCGACATCGGGATTTGGGTCGGATGAAAGTGCCCGCACTTTTCCCCAGGAGGCGCACGAACTGAAGACAACTGCGCTCAGCCACCTAAATTCTTTCTTGAGCAAAATGCCGAGATTGACCGGGCTCCCATTATCCTTGAGGACGCATTCGATCTGGCGACCTTTGAGTTCGCCGCCCTCTCGCAGATATCGTTCCTCATCCACGTAGTATCCGAAGAGGACAGCCTCGATGGCCCGCTGGCAGGCGAGCCATGCATGAGGGCCATCGATTGCGGTGATAGCGAGCACGAAGGGACGATTTCGAACGTGCGGAAGCACCGCATAGGAATCAAGAAACTTCTTTCGCTTGTTATCGACGCTGTTGCCGATACGTATGATCGTGCGCCGATTGAAGTCGTTGAGGTCCTGCGGTATCGGCTTGACCTGCCACTGAGTATTTCCTCCAGAAGGAGTTAGAGTCCGGCCTGACGAAGGACGGACAGATGAAGCGCGCAAGGTTCACGGAAGAGCAGATTATCGCGGTGTTGAAGGAGCATGAGGCCGGGGCGAAGACGGCCGACCTGGCTCGGAAGCACGGGGTATCCGAGGCGACGATCTATAATTGGAAGGCCAAATTCGGGGGCATGGATGTCTCCGAGGCCAAGCGATTGAAGACGCTGGAGGAGGAGAACGCGAAGCTGAAGAAGCTCCTGGCCGAGCAGATGCTCGATTCGGCCGCCCTGCGCGAGCTGCTTTCAAAAAAATGGTAGGGCCCGCCGCCAAGCGCGCTGCGGTCGCGCATCTGCAGGCCGTCATGAGCCTGTCGGAACGGCGGGCCTGTTCGATCGTCGGCGCGGACCGGAAGATGATCCGCTATCACTCCAGCCGCCGTCCGGATGCGGCTCTGCGCGGCCGGTTGCGTGATCTGGCCAACGAGCGGCGGCGTTTCGGCTACCGCCGGCTGTTCGTTCTGCTGCGGCGGGAGGGCGAGCCGTCGGGGATCAACCGGATCTACCGGCTTTATCGGGAGGAAGGGCTCACCGTCCGCAAGCGGCGGGCCCGCCGCAAGGCCGTGGGAACGCGGGCCCCGATCCTGGTGGAGGCCAAGCCCAATGCACGCTGGTCGCTGGACTTCGTCCACGACCAGTTCGCCAACGGCCGGCGCTTCCGCATCCTCAACATCGTCGATGACGTGACCAAGGAATGCCTGGGCGCTATTCCGGATACGTCGATCTCGGGACGGCGCGTCGCCCGCGAACTGACGGCGATCGTCGCACGACGTGGCAAGCCAGGAATGATCGTGTCCGACCATGGCACTGAGTTCACCTGCAACGCCATGCTGGCCTGGAGCAAGGACACGGTCATCGACTGGCACTTCATCGCGCCGGGAAAGCCGATGCAGAACGGCTTCATCGAGAGTTTCAATGGCCGCATGCGCGATGAGCTACTCAACGAGACCCTGTTCTTCGATCTCGACGATGCCCGCGCCAAGATCGCGGCTTGGGTCGCCGACTACAATCTCCAGCGGCCTCACTCGTCGTTGAAATACCTCACCCCTGCGGCCTATGCCGCCCACCTCACCGCAACGGACGACCGGCTCCGCAACCCCGACCAGCTCCGCCGATCGTCCGTTGCTCCACCCGCGCCACTTGGCGTACAAAACCCGCAGACTCTAACTGCCGCTGGATGAAAACTCAGTGGCAGGTCAGGCTGTCCGGATTTCTCGTATTCAGGAACAGTGCCTTTCGCATGAAGCGCTACGGTCGCTTCAATGTTGAACCCGCCATGGCCGGTCACGCAGAAGTCGGGCGACCCATGAGAGAAATCAACCGCCAGGCTATATTGTTTGAGAACTGTAAATAGATAGAGCTCCCAGAAACACGTATCGAATGTTCTCTGAAATTCCGCAACGAACTTGCCGTCGCGATCAACAAAGTCGCAGTCATTCAGAACATCCCAGTCGTAGCCGTTCTGGTTCGCGCAAAGCCTTTGAAGTTGCGGTGCTGCAGCGTTTCATCGACCACCGGTATAAACAGGTCCATCGCTTCCTTTCCCCTGGTTCTTGCGTTCTGACTTGTACGCCGACTCCATCTTTTTGATACCTTGTCATGCCTCACTCGCAACAGTAGAGTGCACCTCGTGCACCTTCCGATTGTCAATGAAATTTCTTCCGAATAGCGCCGATATCCCGCACGACCTCATCCGCTCAGTTGGTGACGGCGAGGTCGTCTTCCTTTGTGGGGCCGGCGTATCTTTTAATTCCGGGCTGCCAACCTTCAAAAAACTCACCGACGATGTCTACGCGAAGATGGGCGAAAGCCGGGCGCACGAGGCGGCGGAAGTGATCGCCTATGATAAGGAAGAGTACGATCGCGTTCTTCGTTCTCTCGAAAAGCGTACGCTTCTGCACGGTACCGAATCTCGGGTTCGTGTCGCGGTCGCGCAGCTCCTGAAGGTAACCGGAGGCGCCGATCTCGGCCACCATAAGTCGCTTCTTCAACTGTCCAGAGATCGGGCAGGACGGGTCCGCTTAATCACAACAAATTTCGATACGCTGTTTGAACGAGCGGCTCTGGAGGACGCAATTGTTTGCGAAAGCCATACCGGAAAATCGATTCCACGCCCGGGCGGTGCCGATGATTTTGGCATCCTCCATCTTCACGGGCGGCTCGAAGACGGAGATCTGGGCCTGAAGCGGTCGGACCTAATCTTGACGAGCGCCGATTTCGGCGACGCTTACCTGAGAGACGGTTGGGCGTCCCGTTACATAGAAGACCGGATGCGCCTAAACACTCTTATCCTGGTCGGGTACCGGGCAGAAGATGCGGCGTTGCGTCTACTCCTCGAGACACTGGACGCCGATCGGGATCGTTTTCGCGACCTCAAGGACATATACGCGATTGAGAAAAGCGCTACAGGATCAGCATCGCTCTGGAAAGCCAAGGGGATAAAGCCTCTCGAATTTTCGGACTATGCGGACATCTATGCGACGCTCTCGGAGTGGGCGCGATACGCGAAGGACCCAGCAGCATATAGCCGTCGTGGCCTTGAAGAGATACTCAACCCCTCGGGCTGATTGCGGACCGTTATGGCAGAGGCAAAGAAAAAGATAACACCAGCCGACGTTTCGGAGTTCGAGCGTGATCGCATGCGCTTTTTTTTCGCCGGAACCGACGCGCTTACGGCTCTCACCGAAATCAACCCGTCGCTCGCTTGGCTGCCCTTGCTGGCGGACATGAAGGTCTTTCAAGAGAACGAAGGAGCTCTGGCGGCATGGGTCGAACGGAACTTCGGAGAGATTGAGGCGGTCCGCGAAGTGGTCGAGAATCTCCGCTTCTTCAATGCTGAGACGGCGCGTGTTCTCAGATACCGCCTCGATGCCCATCGCAACAGCCTGGACCCTCTGCTTACGAAGTGCTGGCGACTAATCATCAGGCATATTGAGAATGAGCAGCATGGACGACTTCAGAACGAATGGTTCGAGCTAGCTCCGCGCCTGAGGCAGGGCGATTTATCGACAGACGTTCTGGTCCGGATTGTTCATTTGCTTACTCCGAGGCTCTTCATCGGCAAACGGTACGGTTGGTACGACGAGGGAGTTCGCAAGGTCGAGAAGCCGGGCGATGTTATGTCCATCAAGTACGGCGTCGATGATAGCGTCGGCGAGCAGGAGTTTTTCGCAGCATGGCCAAAGGCGGCGTCCCCGGAGGAGGAAGACTTTCTCGTTGGAGCGCTGACAAATTCGCTCAGCACAACGCTCGCTGACGCTGTGGAAGTCGGTGTAGAGGGGCCGATTGGCCTGAGCCTTACTGATATTGATGTACCCTCGGTCGCGGCTCATGAACAAAACGCCTTCCGGGGGGGCTTTCTTCCTATTGTGCGGATCCTAGCCGAATTGTGGTCCAGACTTGTTCGCAAGCATCAGGAAAAAGCTCTTCAGGCGTTGGACATTTGGAAGCGGAGCGGCTTCCGTCTCGTCCATCGGCTTGCATTGTTCGCGGCCGCCGATCCAAAGGTCCCGCCGAATCTCGCCGCGGGAATATTGTTGGCCGTTCCGCAGGCCGAGCTCTTCTTTACAAATTCGCAAGTTGAGGTCCACCGGCTCGTTCGGTTACGGTGGTCAGAGTTTTCACAAGAAGATCGCGAACTCCTTGAGAGGCGGATTGTTGAGGGACCTCCGACGGAATGGTTCAAGGACGGGATTGACCTGAGCGAGCCGATGGACCGGCATCGCTTTGCTTTGCTGCTGGATCTTGAACGTAGCAATGTACCGTTGGGCGCCGACGCTGCAGGACTGCTGGCTGACATTCGGCGGCGGCATCCAAAATGGGCTGATGCCGAACCCGAGAAGGCCGGTTTTGCAATCTGGCAAGATGAGGATACGCCCCAGAAAAATCGACAGGAGAATCTAAAGCTCGTTCCGAGCGAACAACTGATACAAGCGGCAAAGAAAGCGGCGTCTGAAGCAACATTTTTGGACGGTGATGCGTGGCTCGGCCTCTGCAATGATGACCCGTTGATCGCATTCGCCGGAATCGAAGACGCGCCAAATGAGGACCGATGGCTCGAATGGGCATGGCGCCCGCTTTTCTGGGCCTCTGCCAAGATTGCGGATGTCGGTGTTCTGAACCGAATGGCTCGTCTGGTCGTGCAATGGCCAGAGTTGGCTCCTTTCACGGAAGCGGCCCACGGCGCTGCGTTTTGGATGGATCAAGTCTCTGAAAAACTTGAACCGGGCGTCCTCTGGGCACTATGGGATACGATCGAAAAACGGGCTCCGAGACGACAGGAGGTGCCCGACAAGGACATCTTCACCAGCGCTCTTAACGATCCGGCCGGCAACCTTGCATCAGTTCTCCTGAAGAGAACGCCGGTCCGTAAAGGACAGGATGAAATGGACGCTGCTCTCCGCGATCGCTATACGCGGTTGCTCGAGCCGAACGACTACTTTGCGCTTCTCGCCCGGGTACGGTTTTCCGCGGCGATTGCCTTCCTCTTTGAGCGTGCGCCGAATTGGACGACCAGTCACATCCTCCCGTCGTATCAGTGGACCTCGTCGGATGCACTCGCGATGTGGTCTGCTCGCAAATACACCAACCACATAGGCTCAGCGAAGCTGTTTGAACTTATCAAGCAGCCCTTCATCGAACTTTTCTCTCGCCGAGATGTGCCCGCCGAGGATATCCGGACATTCTCCGGATGGCTTGCGGTCATTCTGATCGTCAACCAGGCTGGCAAGGCACATTATCCTCTTGCAACGACGGAGGTTCGTTCAATCTTGCGAACCAGCGCCAACACGACCCTCTGGTCATTTGCGCACCGGCTGGCCATAGAGATGGAACGCGCCACGTCGGCCGAGAAGATTTCGGCGTGGCGAACGATTGTACGTCCCGTATTCGAGCGGACATGGCCGCTCGACGCCGAGCTACAGACGCCGAGGGCAACAGGCAAGCTTGTACAGCTCTTGCTTGCAACCGGTGAAGCGTTTGGTGAGGCGGCGCCGATTATCATTCCTTTCATTCGACCTGAGGAAGCTCGCTCACATTCGAGCGTTTATTCCATTTCCGAGGCCAAGCCTGATCTCTATCGAGTAGCGCCTGCCCAGATGCTCAATCTCCTGAGTACGGTCGCGGGCGACGCGCCACATCGGAGCCTCTATGGCATGGAAAAGGCCCTGCAAAAGCTGCAAGAGGCGGCCCCCGAACTTGCGGGAATGAAGACATTTCAAAAATTAGCCATGCAAGCGATGTCGCTTAGCTAACCTGTGATCCTTACCCCTCTAGCCGCGCATCATCGAAGATGCAAGTTTGGGTCCAAACTAGCCTGATATTCCATATTCAAGACATCGCGAAGCTAGACTGACAAACTCTACGATCTATGAGCAGGGTAATCTCGAGCTCAACTTACGTTTCGGAGCAAGATGGATTTTCTGGATAATTGGCGTCAACGCGCCACGCAAGTTACTTCCCGCTGGCGGGACGCTGGTCGTGTGGCCTCCGAAAGCATCAGCAACTCAGTGGCGCGCGGATTGAGCGCGACGGCTGCTGTTGCCGGCGAGGCATATACGGCAGCGCTCGATTGGAAGAACAACAGCGAATTCAGCGCTTGGCTGAGCGATCACCTGAGCAGTCAGTACGCGACCCTTGCTAGTAAGGCTATGGACGCCGAGTATCTCCGCACGCATGTCGGGGGCGGCTGGCATCGGCTTTACGATGGCGGTCACAGCCTTGCCGGTAGTTGGAAGGCGGTTAGCTCGTCGTTGCCTGACCTAGGAGCGCTGGACAAGCTTGGCGTCTGGGCGAATGAATATTGGAAAGATCTTGTCACCGCGCGCGGTATGCCGATCGTGGTGCTCGATCATGCCGATCAGGTCAGCGAGTATTTCAAGCACTTGGATTGCGTGAATGTCGCTCAGCTGATAGGTGGCGAGGTTTGCAGCGTGTCGATCTACTGCAACTGGAACGACCCGGCGAAATTAGTCGCGTCGGCTACGGCGAGCGAATGCAGCGGTATTGTCTACGCCAACGTGGTGGCTCCGCTGGTTAGTTTGATCGCCCTCGGGCGAGCCTATTTCCTGATCCGGAAATCTGAGCAAGATGATCTCCAAGGCTTCATTGAGCCAGCCCTGAAAGGCCTGACGCGCAGCGGCACGACTGTTCTGCTCGTGACCGTTATACCGGGTGGCTTCCTGCTGCACCTTAGCAGCGGCATCGTAGTCAGCCTGGCCCATGGCTACGTCTGGGACAAGGGCACCGAGAATAAGGAGGCGATTTTGAGCATGATGAAAGGCTGCCTCGCCAAATTGAAGGATGGGTTGCCCGGGCTACGAGGGCTGCCGCTTCTGCCTCAAAGCGGTGGAGCGAGCTAGAACTCGTTTCGGAGCCGACCTAGCAAGCGGCGCGGCGTTTCCAGACGGCACTGGCAGGCGTGACTTGGAGTTGCTTGCTCATCGGCGCGGTCCCTTCAAGAACGGGGGCTCGTCGGTGGCAAGGTCCCCCATATCGAGCAATCGGTCGGGTGTCGCGGCGAGATCGGTGTCTAATTGGATTCCCAAGACGCCGATGGCGCGAAGTACCGTCGCGATGCTAGGATTTTCGAGCCGACCCGTCTCGAGATGCGAAATCCAGTCTTGTGTGGTTATACGGCAGGGAGGGCACCTGGGTGGTGAAGCCATGGCGGTCGCCGTCAGCCAGGTTCTCGCGGCGTTGATCGAAGGGGAACGCCCGATCCTGAAGTGATTGATCACATTCATTCTTTTCGCGTCAACCTTGACGACAAGTCCAGGTTGCAATGATATCTACCTAGCGAAAGCTTGCGACAATCGGTCCAGCGCAGGCGTGTCGGAGGCGCGGCGGTATTTTTGCGGAAGGACGCTTTCGAGCGCGCCTCTGGATTTCAGTTGTGGCGGCCTCGCGGCATGGGTTGAACTGAAGTCCAGTTGCCTTACGAAAATGGAAATGTAGTTTTCGCGATCATTATGGGGGCAGAGTTGATTTTTCTAGGTTCATCATTACTTTGGCGTGGCTGGTTCCGCATCGCACTGTTCTGGGGAAGCTTCGCGGCCGCCCTGATAGCTTTAGCCAGAATTGCGCCATTCTCAGACTGGAGCCACGTTCTTGTCGTACTGGGCGAAGTCAGCAATGGCGACATCGAGCACGTTGCGGAGCGGAGCTTCGCCTTCGCGCTGTCTTCCGGGATAGCTCAAATCGCCATCGCGCTCGCCATGTCCTTCCTGCTCTCTCACGTGCTCCTGCTTCGAGCCACCTTGAGAGGCGCCAGACGCTTCCTCGGACGGCCCGGTGACCTTGCCGGTTTCGCGCAGGCATTCGACAAAATATCAGGCCGGCTGGAGCGCAACGCCGTGGTGGGCCATGGGTGGCGCCAATTCGCGGCGACGGTTATCCGCGAAGACAACGTGGTACGGTATACTGTCCGGCCCCAAACCTACATCAACCTGACCGATGTCCGCGGTGAGCTTTTCGGACTCAAGATGATGGGCTCGATCCCGGGATACTTCGTCGGGCTCGGCCTTCTCCTGACATTCATCGGACTTGTCCTGGCGCTCAATCGCGCCGCGGGCAGCACCGCCGCAGGCTCGGCTGAGGCGATGACAACTTCTCTGAACGAGCTACTTGCCGCGGCCACGTTCAAGTTCTCGACCTCGATCGCGGGCCTCGGTGCATCGCTCGGTTTGGCTCTGGCGTTTCGAGCGTATCAAATTTGGATTGAAGGAGCCTTCGAGGGCCTCGCGCGCTCGATCGAGCTGCGAATGCTTTTTTCTCCGCCCCAGCGCATCGCGGAGGAATCCCGTCAGATACTCGCCGCGCAACGGGATCAACTGAAAGAAATAAACAGCGAGCGCTTCTTTGCTCGTCTCGGCGAGACCGTGGCCCCGGCGCTAGGGAATGCAATAACCCAGGCCGTCGGCCCTCTTTCCGATCGACTCGAGCGTACCACGGAGGAACTGGCGCGAACCTCCCGGACAGGCGCGGATACCCTGGTCAAGAATTTCGTCGAGCGACTTGACCAGGGCGCCAGCCGCGAGATGCAAGAGATCGTGGCCACGCTCAAGAGCCTGCGCGACTCGCTGGACAGAACCCAAAACAACCTGTCAGGCTCAGGGCAAGACTTTTCCAACAAGTTGACGCAAGCAGCAGAAGCGATCGGCAACGTGCTCGCACAGGCGAGTCAGAACCTGAGTGGTTCTGCGGCCGATGCCGCAAAGTCAGTGCAGACGGGCCTGGCCAAGGTAATCGGAAGCCTTGAAGCGCAATCCGAGGGCTTCGGAAGCACGCTTACGGATCTGCAGCAACGGCTGGCCGATCAGTTGGAGGAAAGCACCAGGCGATCTGTAACGGCGGGACAGGATGCAGCTGCAGCCGTGCATGCGGGTATGGATGAATTCGTCAAAGTGCTACGGAGCGATATTGCTGCTCTTTCTGAAACCTTGCGATCAGTCTCGTCGGCGCTTTCCGGACAGACGACACAAATCGAGGCCATCAGCGATCGTTCGAAAGACACGGCTGATGCGTTCACACGGGTGGCGAGCGACGTACGGTCGGCAAGCCAGCCCCTCTTGACGCACTCAGCTCGGGTCGCCGAGTCGACCGAGCGCATGAGCGCCTCCATGGCGGAGTCCGTGCAGGCACTTTCGACTTCCCAAGATTCCGCCGACAAGCTTGCGGCGAAGCTTTCGGACCATCTCGATCAGATTGCGCGAGTTTGGGACCAGTATGAAGCGCGTTTCAAATCGGTCGATGAAGACCTCGGAAATGCCGCGGACCGCTTCCACGAGGAAGTCTCAAGACACCAGGAGGCGATGCGCGGCTTCGTCGAGCAAATCGACGACCACACCGGAGCCATTTTGGGCAAGATCAACTCCGCGGTGGGAAATCTGTCGGAAAGCGTGGAGACGCTGAACGAGACGCTCGACAGTTTTGTGCGCGCGATGATGCCTCGCGAAGCTGCCGAGTAAGGATAGATGACCTACCACGAGGCAACAAACGAATTGGGGTCTGACGGATCTGCCGACACGCATGGGGAGGGCGAGAACTACTTCATCTCGATGACGGATATGATGGTCGGGATGTTGTTCATCTTCATCATCATGCTCATGAGCTTCGCTCTACTGTTTCGGCAGCAGACCGACGTTCAAGTGGCGAAGACGAAGGTGCAGTCGAAAAAGATCGAGGTGGCGGAATCGGTAGGACGGGAGCTTGACCAGACGGAATTGCGAATCCGGAAGCGGCTTGATGAAATCCGCGAAGCGAGCGAGCTGCGCTTGCGCCTTCTCACCGAGGTTCGGGATCAATTGAGCAGGGAAGGCCTCACCGTCGAGATATCCCCTTCAGGCGACGTCCTCCGCTTGACGGAGGCCGCGGTTCAATTTCCGGTCAATAATTTTGCTCTTCTCGGAGACGCGAAGAAGAACGTCGGTAAGATTGCCAGGGTACTGGCTCGCGTGCTGCCTGGCTATTCGATTTGCCCCCGCTCGCGCCCGAAGTCACCGTGCCGGTCTTCGGATCAAGCCTCGGTTGAAACCGTCTTCATCGAGGGGCACACGGACGAGACGGGAAATGATGACCAAAACTGGTCGTTGTCGGCCCAGCGTGCAGCCAGCACTTATCGCGAGCTTACAACAATTGCGCCGGAGCTCCGCAGGATCCTCAATCGGCGTGACGAGGAAATTCTGTCGATTTCAGGCTATTCGTCGACCCGTCCAATTGATCCTTCCGGTACCGCGACTGCCTGGGGAAAAAATCGAAGAATAGACCTGCGGTTCGTCATGGATACCGATCCGAGCTCCGGGCTGGAAGAGGTGCGAGCTCTCCTTCAGAAGATGAGGACTGCCATCCAGGAGCTGAAAGGGCGGTCCGAATGACCTTTCGTGCCGCTTTCAACACGAGGAGAAGTCGTCTTCCGATCCTGATCGAGCCGACTGCGGTGGTGCGGCTTCTTTCACAGCTGTCGTCGATGCCCACCGGCGAAACTGCACGGCCGGCCGTCGATCTGAACACGGTAGCGGAGAGATTTGTGCATCAACTCTCCCGCGGCCGAGAACCGACCGTCGGAGACTGGAACAAGATCATATGGTGCATCTGGAGTACGGAACCGGCTATCGCCGCGCACAGTGACGCTCTGGAGGGTGTACTCGCTCGCGTTGCGGAAATGCGACGCAAGCGCCCCTATCGCCAGCTCGCCTCCGTGTACTTGGCCGAGTTCGCGCCAGATCGTCCTCGGCTCGACCGCATATCGTATGTTCTCAGCAGCTTCGCACCCGTCGCGGGGGAGCCCTGGACGGGTCTCAATGCTCGATACGACGTGTTCAATGGAACCGCTCCAATCGTTCAGATGGCGCGCGTCGCGCTCGGCAAACAGATGAACGTGCAAGCATTTCTCCAGGCGATAGGACTGTCAAATTCAGTTGCCGGCAGCGAATTTGCGGCATTCATGCACGGTGCCGGACTAACAATCTTGCGTGGCACGCCGATCACGGCAGCACCGGAGCGGCTCGATATCATCCGGCGGTGGTGCCTTGGACCGGATGACAAGCTCCTCTTCCCGGTCTGGGGAAAGGAAATGGCCCGCGCGTTGACATTGCCCCTCGGCGATATGATTCCGGCTCAGGCCGACCGTGACCTGATTTCAGGTTTCCTCACCACGCGTTTCGGCGATCCCCGCATCGATCGGGCATCCTGGATCGGCCTGGATGATGTCTCGGATATTTTGAAGCGGTGGTTGACCGAGCAGTCGTTGCGACAGTTCTTCGATGTCGTCGACAGGGTCGCGCCGGACGGTGCCTGGAAGTACAGGCGTAAATTCTGGCTGGCGTTTCACGCCCACCGCCTCATCAGGAACGCGTGGGTGGTCTTTGGCGATGATGGCGCTGCCGAGGCGCGAAGGGCGTTCGGGCGTGAAGCACTGTTCGGGGTGTTCGATAGAGCCGGGCGGAAGAGCATCCAGCAGGGTCATGCCGTGCTCCTGCTGGACTTTGGGCAATGCGTCGTTGCGGATTGGAGTTACGATGGCTTTTGCAATATCTGGGCGAACGGCAGCAGCGCCAAGACACCCGGCCTCAATCTGGCTTCGTACAGCTCCGACGACGTCAGACGCCCTTTACCGACCGATCGCACCGAGCAAAATCTGAGACAGCATGACATCTTTGGTCATGGCGGTTCGGAGAATTACGTCTGGCAAAACCGTGTAGCCCGCAGATTGCAAGAGTTGACTGGCGTGCGTGTCCAGCAATCCGAATACACGGTACGCTGAGATGACAGCGCTCTTCAAAACGCTTTTTGAGACACACTGGGTCCGGGTTCGGGCAATTGAAAAGCGCAGTTTCGGTCGGGTGAGCGATATCCCGCGGGTGAACTGGTCTGCGGCTGGATTGAACCGGGAAGCCCTGCTGGAATTGGAGTCGTTGGTCGATGACGGTGCGGCCAAATCGACGGACCTGGAAGTCTGGATCTCACCGACGGACGCGGCGTCGTTCACGGACCGAGTTTGTAGCGCGCTCGGATTTCCGCCTCCCGCCGCCCTCGGGTTGTCGATCGCTTTGGACGGGAGAATCGAAGATGCCCGCGGCTTGTTGAAGCTCCGTTGGACCGACAAGTGGGGAAGCGAGGTGCGGCCGAAGCGGACAGGCTTATTGTTGCAGTGGGGAGAGCAGGTTGGGCGCCTCACTCCGACGTTATTTCCTCTCATCAGAGCGATCGACGCATATAACGAGACCGTCGGATGCGATCTTGAGCAGAGGGTATCTTCGTGGCTGCCGGTACAAGATACCCTAGGGAAGCTTACTGGTGCGCAAGTGCAGCGCGACGGCTTCCTGGAGACGTTCACGCTGTATCAGGCAGGCGCCTTCGCTCTCGATGTTCGTGAGACCTCCAATGGAGTTGATTTTGCTCCTGTGCTCATGAGCCGGAACCGGGCTTTCGCTCTACAAGACGACGAACCGGCTGACGCCGTCGACATCGAGCCCGCTTCGAATCAGTCCCACGAGCTAGGCGGTTGGAACGAGGCGCTGCTATCGGCGGAAGACCAGCGCTCGTTTGTTGAGCAAGCGATCGATAGGACGGGCTTGGCAAAAGATGCCTATCAGGTCGGTCGAAACCGCTTTGTCCTGGTCGATTCCGCGCTCAAGCTCGCGCTTAACGTCCTGAAGGAAAAGCGAAAGGGGTCGGAACAGGAGCGTCGCGAATTCGTCCGCAACCCCCGCGCCGCCATCGCTCATGCTTTGGAGAGCGCTGACGAAAAGGCCGCACCCGGACAATTATTCGTCGAAACCAAGCACTATTCGGACCGCGTGGAAGGGCTCGGACTTTGGGAGCGTCCCCAGCTCCCCTGGCTTACGCGTCGCCCCAATACTTGGTTGCCGGAGGCAGGCTGGATCGTCGACGGACCGGTCGAGGCGCTCACGCCGCTGAGCGCGGAAGAACTGGCTCAGATCGAGAAGGATATCGAAGCGGCCGAGATCCGCGGCGATGCGCACGTCGTCATCCGCCGCTGTCCCATTCCGATCGACTCTGCTCCGGAGGTCCTCGCGGACGAGCGCCGCCGATCAGCGGCGACGCCGCCAGAAGACGGCTCAACGCCCACCGAATCTCCGGCTGAAGATCCCGACAAGGATCCCAAGCAGCGGCTGGTCCTGCTGATAAAGAAGACCAATTTCGATGGCGTCGAGTACGAACTCGGGCTGAGGCAGCGGACGGCGCATATCGACATCGATGCGCCGCCGGCGCAGCGGATGGGGACAACCCCTCTCAAACCTCATCAATCCGAGGGCTTTCGCTGGCTGGTTCAAACCTGGCAGGCTGGCTGGCCGGGTGTTCTTCTTGCCGATGACATGGGTTTGGGCAAGACTTATCAGGCCCTCGCATTTCTCGCTTGGCTCAAGACCAATGCGGCGGCATTGCGCACCCAGGTCTCGACGCACGAGCCCTGCCTTATCGTTGCGCCAACGGCTCTGCTCAGAAACTGGGAGAAGGAGAGCCTTGAGCGACTTTCGGAGCTCGGCTTGGGGCGGCGGATCGACGCCTATGGCGGCGCGCTCAAGCAGCTCAAGCTGCCGCGATCCGCTGAAGGCAGCGATCAGGACACCCTCGACGTCGTTCAGTTGCGCGAAGCCGACTGGATTTTAACGACCTATGAAACTCTGACGGATCATGAACGATCGTTTGGCCGGATCCCCTATTCGGTCGTGCTGTTCGACGAGATGCAGAAAATCAAATCGCCGGATACCCTCAACACAAAGGCGGCAAAGGCGCTGAATGCCGATTTTGTCGTAGGCCTTACCGGCACTCCGATTGAAAACCGGATGGAAGACCTCTGGTGCCTGTTCGACCGGCTAATCCCGGGGTTCCTGGGTGATCTGAAGAGTTTTTCAAGAACGTTCCAGAAGGAGAATCCGGACAAGCTGAGCGAGCTGAAGCGATCGCTTGATTGTCCTCTGCAAGCGGCGCCGCCGGTCATGAAGCGTCGTATGAAAATCGAAATTCTGGAAGGTCTTCCAGCCAAGACAGAGAAGAAATATCCAACCGAGATGCCTGCGGGCCAAGCTCAGGCATATCGAGAGTTGATTCAGGAGGCGCGTGGCAGCCGCGATCAATCACGGGGCTTCATGCTGAAGGTGCTACACGGAATGCGAGGCATTTCGCTGCACCCCGAGGATCCAGCTTCAATCGATCTGACGAACAAGGCTCGATTCGACATGTTCGTGCGCGGGTCCGCTCGCCTGTCGACGACCGTCAAGCTGCTGGAGGAAATCGCGAGCCGAAACGAGAAGGCACTGCTTTTCATCGAGAACCTGGCCATGCAGGATGTCCTTGCGCGGGGATTGGCCATTTCCTTTGGGCTGGACAGAAAGCCCGCCATCATCAACGGCTCCACGCCCGGCGAGCGTCGCCTGGCGATAGTAGAGAGCTTCGAGAGATCGGGAAACGGCTTCGGTATTCTTATTCTCTCGCCCAAGGCTGCCGGTGTTGGTCTGAACATCGTTGCGGCCAACCACGTTATACACCTCAGCAGGTGGTGGAATCCGGCCGTGGAGGATCAGTGCAACGATCGCGCCTATCGGATCGGGCAGACAAAGCCGGTCAATATCCACATCCCGATGGCGACACATCCGGATTTGCCAAACGAATCGTTCGATGAGGTCTTGGACAGATTGCTCGAAGCCAAGCGCAGGTTGTCGCGCGACATGCTGACGCCGCCCACAAGCGAGAGCGATATCGACAGCTTGTTCGGCCAAGCCGTAGGGAGTTGACCGCGTTGCTATTTCACGGAATCGAGAAATCGCGATGGTGTGCCCGACCACGTTATCAGCAATTGATCCCGAGCCCTGGTGCAGCCGACATATAAGAGGCTAAGTTCTCGCTCCTCGGTCAAGCGCTTCTCGTCTGGCTCGCTCGAAAGGTTCAAGGCAGCCTGAAGAGGGGTTTGGAGGTCGTCGCATGCGACGATTGCGACTGCTCGAAATTCGAGGCCCTTGGCGGAATGAAGCGTGCCCAAGATGACCTTGCCGTCTTCATGGGTCTTGTCTGGAGCGAGCCAGGTACCCCCAATGCCGACGCGTTCCAGGGCGGGGCCGGCCCGTTCTTGAAGCGCCCGCCTTGTGCGCGCAAAGATGGCGATTTCACCAGGGGCGACCCCGAGTTGCTGTAGGCCGCCCAACCATTCGGCCAGGACCTCTACTTCTCCGACAAGGTCGTTCGCGCCTTTCAAATCCGGCTTGGGGCCGTGCAACAACGAGACAGCCGCGCGCTCTTCCGGCTCTCCATCCACCTCGGTCAAGCGAGCCGGCAGGAGGTGGTCCGAGAACAGGCGTATTTCGGCAGTCGTTCGATAGTTGACCTTGAGACGGTGAGAGCGCCCGCGAACGTCGATGCCGGCGCTGAGCCAGGAGAAGGGCCAACGGAAAATTCGCTGACCGACATCGCCGGCAAATGTCAACGGACGAGAAGCGGCCGGTGCAAGAGCGGCGATCAATCTCAATTCGCGCGGACCGAGGTCTTGGGCTTCATCCACCACGACATGCGTGAATGGCCGCGTCTCGTCCTGTTCGATCCTCGATCGCAAAAGATCGCAGACTTCGCCGAACGTATACAATTCGTTTGCCGCCAGTTGCCGTTGCACACGCTCGAAGACGTCCCACAATTTGCGACGAAGAGCAGCGTTCATAGCCGTACCGCGGCCGGTGCGGACGATCACCTTGTACGCGTCAAAGGTTTTTATGCCCCAATAGTCGATAATCGCATCCCATTCGGTCCTTATGAAGCCGTTCGTGATGGTTGAATCCAGATCGCGCCGGGCAAGTTCAATGAAACCGTCGATCGTGCGATCGTCGGCAATCGTCAGCGGCTTCAATCTGGAGGCATGACGATGGGCGTAAGCATGAAGGTGGATGACTTCGACTCTCTGGCGCGCTTCTGATGAGGATCCCAGCAACGTATCCATTCCCTCGGATAGTCTCTCCGACAAGATTTTCGAGAATGTCGTCAGCAGGATTCTTCCCGAGGCGGTGTTGCGCGCAAGGTGCGCGGCGCGATGCATGGCAACAACGCTCTTTCCCGTTCCGGCCGATCCGGATATTCGTGCCGGTCCGTTTACGCTCCTTTCCACGGCAGCTCGCTGGGAGGGGTGGAGAAAAACCAGCCACTCCGCCCACGGCTTCTCGAGCGCTTGTGCGACCATCTGTTCGTCGCTGGCAACCCAGAAGCGCCGTTGAGCATCGGGATGCGTGAACGGGTCAGCGTCGATATTGATCTGCAGAACCGGACGCGGCTCGGGGCGCTCACCGGTCGCGATTGCCATTAGAGCTTCCTGTGCTTCTTCTGGTAGTCGTGGCAGCAGCTCGAGCAACCCGTCTTCGTCGACCTGGAGCAACAGCTCAAGATAGGTTTCGGGCACCCCGAGCGAGAGCAGGTAATCTCGCCCCTCATGCGCAAATATGCCGCGCCGTGCGGGCTCAGGCGTAATGGTCCTGATTTCCTCACGAACGATTTCGACCAGTTCGACGATCTGCGCAGCGCCGGTGACGGGATGCACCTCGAACCGCCGCCGTTCTGCCCAGGAATATGCATCGTCGTGATGGGCAACATAACAGAACACCGACTTCTGGCTGTGCTTATATACGACGATCCGCAAGTCGCGGTTGACCCTGATTGTCCAAAATCCCTTCTCCCGCGCCTTGTCTACGCGATGCAACGACAAGCCAGGTCGAGATGGGTCCGACATATAGTCGAAAATGATGGTCTTGGTGGCCGTCTGCTCGGCGTTGGTAAGCCGATTTAGACTGCGATGAAATGTGTTCGCGAGCTCAAGCACAGTTATGCGCTTCCCACATTGTTAGTCGTTGCGCTGCCGTATCAAGCCCAGGCAAGGTTCGCTCAGGCAAAAGCTCGGTGGACTAAAGCAATCCAACGATGGCAGAGCAAGTGCTCCGCAGACAGATCTGTGGCGACGCACCCCTGCAGCCGGAGCGGGCGCGCGGTCCTGACCCGTTGAGACGCTGCCGCACCTTTCGGTCATTCGGACGACGAAATGGCTTCACCTTCATGGACTGACCCTCTTAGTATTCCGGCCTGAACAAAAGCTGTTGGACGCCTCTCGGGAGTGGGCTCCGCAGGCTCTAAACGAATTTGCAGGTCATTGAGAACGTCGGCGCCTATTCCGTCGCCAGCGAGCCTGGCAAGATACTCCAGTAGATCGTCCTGTCGCGGCTGACCGAATGCGAGCCGGTAGACGGTCAAACTTTGCTTGAGCCATTCGAGCCGAGTGACCTCCCGGCTGAACGGCAGCATCGGGACACGCCGTTCGATGCGGACAGCCCCCTCATAGATCCAATACGGGACGATATCGGAATGAGCGTCGTCTTCCGACCTTGCCCGCTCGAACATGAAACGCCATGGATCGAGTGGAGCCGAACCGCTGCCCCTTACGGCTGCGACCTGACGTTCGGCAAGGTTCAATCGGACCGCATGATTCTTGAAACGATGGATGCGCCCCTCACGCTGCTCCAGGTCGACCGGATTGCCTGGCAAATTCCAATGGTAGACACGATAGCAATAAGGATGGAAATCGAGACCTTCCTGTCCAACTGACGTCGTAGCCAGGACGAAGGGCTTGAAGGGCGAATTGAAAGCTTCACGCACCCCACTCAGTCGCGCCACGGTGCCTTCTTCGTCACGATAGTCAGCAAGTCGCATCGCGAACCGGCCGCGCATTTGGAACTTGGTCAACTTGACTTGTTCGCCATCGAGCCGAACATCGTCGACGTCGATCTGCGAAGGCCGCACCGACAACGCCGACGCCATCGCTCGCGCTACGCCCAGCGCCCTTTCCTCGGGCCCGAGTGCGCTCAATCCCTCCGCATCAATCAGATAATGCGCATACTCGTCGAGGACCGCCTGAAGATTGTGATCAACGCCATAGGTCAGGACGCGATGCCAATACCGATCCTCAGTGCCGCGGCGAAGCAGAGCGATGGCATCGGGCTGATTGAACAGCGTTCGGAACGCCCAGGCAATTTCCGCGGCGGCCCGCAACAGAATTGGGTGGTCCCACTGGAGCTCGGGCGCTATCCGTCGCAAGGCGCGCAGGCTACAAATGGCCGGACTTCCCAGCGCCACGTCGACCAGCAAGTCCAACTGGTCGCTCGCGACGCCGGTGAAATCGCCTCTCGTCGTCGCTGCAGCGAGCTCGGCAACATGCTCGCGGAAGCCGTCTTCGCTCGCCAATCCGACGAAGCCGTCCGACGCCGAGAGCCATGCTTCGAGCGAAGAGCCAAGCAGCCGATCGATCATTGCGGGAGCAGCCCATTCCGGAATGGGTGCTCCACCGTCTTTACTGGCCGACTGTTCGAGCGCGACCAGTGCGGGCCGAAGTCGTTCCGCAATGGCCTCTCGCATGGCCTCTTTGGACAAACGCTCTTGTCTTTCCGCGAAGACGCCGAGCGGATCGGCCAATTCGGCAAGTTGTGGACTGGGATAGATCAACAACAGCGCCCGAAGACCGGCCAGCCTGCCTTGATCCTGCCGAAACTGTAGCGGCCGCAACCTGTTTTGCTCGAAATATCGTCTCCCGGATGCTCCGACCCCCATTCGTCGCTCAGCTTCATAGGACAGGAGTGCCGCTAAGACGTCCGGCACCATCGACCACGACGAGAAGACCAGCGATTTCGTCGGCGGAGGGTTCGACTGTGCGGACCCGTAATATGGCATGGACGCCGGTATCCATAGGTTCTCTGCGGAACTCGAGCTGAAAACATCCTCTATGATGGCTCTCATTCGTCCGTTGGCGGGGTCGAGAGGCTCATAAGCATCAAGTGCCTCGCGGCTCAGCATGGCTGGTCGGGCGAATGCGAGAGCATCGCGCAGGGCAGCCGATGGTTTCGCAGCCTGTTCCGCAAGAAGGCGCTTCAAGCTGTATTCGCGCATGAAATTCAGAAGATAAGGCGCGGACTTCCAGTACTCGACGATTTCCGGAGCGTCCAGAACGCGCGCAATGTTCGAAACCGCAGCGGCTTGCGCCAGGTCCGTCGGCGCGATCGTGAGCGACATCTGCAGCTCTTCGACCATCGAGTCGCGGTCCTTCGTGCTTCCAACGCGCTCGGTCCGGACGATGACGCGCCGAAGGCGCTGCTCGATCCGGGCGCGCGCTTCGATCGCCGCGCTTTGCGAGGCGGGCAGCGCTTGCAGCATCGTTCGGAACGTCCGCATTTCCCGCGCGAGCTCCGCGGCCACGATCGGTCCTCTGTCGCGACCATAGAGAAAGCCCAGCGTTTCGAGAAAATCCGCGTAATGGTTGCCCTCATCGGGGGCATCGCCGGCCAGGGTCAGCATGCGGTAAGGCGTGGCCGACAACAGCAGCGTCCTGGCGGCATGACCGTTCGGGTCAGAATAATCGAAAAGCTCCCGAGCGAGCATGGCCGCATCGGAGTCTCCATGGAGAAGATCGCGGAAACGCTGAAACTCATCCATGATGATGAGATCGGGCTGGAGTGCATCGACGCAGGCGTGCGAGAGCCGGGCGCGCAGTTTTGCCACCAGCGCGTTGCGTGGCTGAGTCATTTCGAGGGGATACTCTTGCCGCCGGCGCGGAAACATGTCGCAGAGACGCTCCAGCTCCGCGAAGAGTTCGCTATCCCCGGTCACCTTTTCCCGGAAGCGCTCGATGATGCGAGCGTCCACGCCCTTCAAGCTCATGTTGTCGACGGCACTGTCCCAACCGTCGTTGCCTGCAGTGACCTGGAGCAGATTACGAAGTCCGCGCGGGCGTGACACAGCGTCAGCGAGCAGGCGGAACAGCAAGGCTCGTTCTTGGGCGATGCCTGTGGAAGATCTAAGATCGAAAGTCGTTCCCGGCGTCAGGCTTATGAAATTGACCTTGTTCGAGTCCAATCCTCCACAGGTCGAGCTCGCTCCAGCCTCGCTGCGCAGTTGCAGCGGTATTAAAGTCATCCGTGTCGGCAGGGACAATTCTCGACGGCCGAGGACATTCAGCCGGTTAATGTTCTGTGCGGCAATCGCCTGGTTCGAACAGATGTAGAGAATGTCGATCCGTTCCGTTGTGTCCCAGAGATGTTCGATCATTCGAGCGATGACGCCCCGGGCGACCATCGTCTTGCCGAGCCCGACCTCGTCTGCGACCAAAAACTGTAACGCGGGATCGGTCTCGCTGTAGAGGCGCTCGAAGACATAATCGACGGTGCGTCGCTGGAATATCTTGAGCGGCGCCAATGCAGATGCCGCCCGAAAACGCTCGGTCGTCATGACTATTCCTCTACAACATGCGCTTGGGACTTGTTCTGCAAAGCAAGCCGGAATGTTTGCCAAACAGCGTGGAAATCCGCAGGTATCGGGCTTTCGGAGCCGGCATCGGTCTCTTCCAACCGCTCGACCAAACGCTCGATCCGATCAAGGCGATCCTCTCTTCCGCAGAAAGCGCGCACCATCTCCTCCAGCAGAGGCGAGTCGTCCTCGCTCGAGCGCCAGCCTCCGTGCCCCTCGTTCTTCTGTACGGCCAAGGCGGCCGCGAAGGGATCGCCGAACTCGGCAAGAAGCAGGCGAAGGTAGCGAAAGAAGGCATCCTTGTTGTGAATGATCGAGCGCAAGATCGCTGCATTTCGTCCGATTGGCAGCCCTTCCAGAACCAAGCCGGTTGCAAAAAGCAGCGCCACGCCGGTCTCACGATCGAAAACATGGAACGCCAAAAAGCGAGTGATATCGATCAGGGGCATCGCTCCGAGATCGACGGCTTCTCCATGTCTCAAATTCTCAAGGGCGTCCTTCTGGTGAGTTTCGCCCCGGGTGATCGGCCATATGCGAAGTTCGCCAACGGAGGCCAGCGCCAGAGGCTTGGCCGGCTGCACGGCGACCTCCCAAAGATCGGCAGCTTCGCCTTCCGAGCTGGATCGCCTGCAGACCAGCTTCAATCCACCAGTGCATATTTCGCGACGCGCTTCGTCGAGCCTTGCCTCGGCATCCCGTTGTGCTCCGTCTTCATCCTTGCACTCTTCAGGCACGAAGGGACGCGTAAGCCTGCCGAACCCTTTGTCGCCAAATATTTCCTCGATACTCCCCACCTGCGATCGCCTGCCGTTGAGCGTCGCAAAGAGCTCGACGTTGCGACCCGTGATCAGGGCTGGACGGGTCGCATTTCCCGAGCCGACCGTGACCTCGGTATCCCAACCCCGTTCGACGACGAAGACCTTCGCGTGCAATCCTTGCAAGCTGGCGGCATCGGGTTCTTCTCCATCCTCGGTCGCCGCGACCTCCTCCATCACCGCAACCTGGCCGAACCGATCCAACAGGTCACGCGGCAAGCGGCCGAGCTCGTCCGAGCGACCGATCAGGAGGGGGGCTTGCGCGCCGGCACGGTCGGCAAGCATGGACAATGCGTCCTCGTCACAAAAAGGAGAGATGATACCCAGCCGGGCACCAGGGTCGGGTTGCCACGGTTTGCCGCCGAAGCCGTTAGCGGCGAACGAGACCCGCTCGAAAGGCTCCGGCAAAATCCAGTCCGCTCGGCGAATATCTTCGGCCAAGCCGGCCGCCAGTTCGGTTGCGCCAGGTGGCAGGTCAGCGATTGAAAGTTTCGGAAGACGCCGAATGAAATCGGCAAGCGGGCGGTTCGCGGCTTGGGGCTTTTTGGCAACCACCCCATCAAGCGTCAGCGCGACATCCCAGGAGCGATCCCGCGTGAGATTTCGAGACATCACCAGCAAGCGGACGCACACCGGCTGATCGTCGTCGGTGGGTCTGAAGCGAAGAGCCCACATCTTAGGATGAAAGGTTCCGCCCTTTGGCGCCGCGACCTCGACGATGATCTTCTCGAGTAGTGAGCAGAGCCGCGAGTGCGGGCGGGTCTGAACCTGGATATGTCCGCTATCCGCAAAGACCAATAGCCGCCCCGCCATACGCTCGGCGCCCTCCAGAAGGGCCAGGGGGTGATCCAGAATTTCGTCGCGGCTCTCAGCCGCGAAGAGGGCCAGGCTCACCGGGACTGCCAGAGCCGTTTCGAAATCGAGCGAGAAAGTCGTGGCGACGGCCGCATCGAGCGCATATCCCACGGGCGGCTGCAGGCCTGCTCCGTAAAGCGTTCGATGGTCGGGATCGAGGCTGGTCTTACCGGGCATCGATGAGATCCTTGAGGTGAGACCTTGTCTGGCTCCAACGGAACGTGAGGCGGTTCACGCCGGAAGCGCCGCTCCAGCGATCCCTCACGGAACGATTGACATACCTCGACTGCGTGGTCTTCAGCTGGCGCTCGCGCATTTCCACGAGCCGTCGCGCCGCCGGTAGAGTTGCGTTCTGGGGTGTGCCATCTGCTACAAGCTCGAGCCACTCGGTGACGAAACGCTTCGCGGCCGGCTTGATGCTGTGACCGGGATGCTTCACGGCATCCCAAAATTCGCCCAGCGACCAGCCACGTGCAAGCGTTGGGCCGACCTCTTCGCTCCAATTGGCTATTCGCCTGCGATATTCTTCGGCCCAGTCATCCCGCCCACGGAGTTCGCTGAGAGTTAGATTGTAGAGCAGGGCCGCCCCGTGCATGATCTGCGAAAAGATTTCGCCATGGCGAACCAGGCGACGCGCAAATTCGGGAAATTCAGCAAGGCGCGGGTGAGCCCAAATGTAGTCGCAGTCGACCTCCATCGCTTCGCGGGCGAGAAAAGCGATCAACGATCCCGCTTGAGCGTTCACGAGGCGATCGATGATGAACTGCGCTTCCTCGGCAGTGAGATGGAACGTGGTTTTTTGCAACAGATCGGCCGGCGCCTCCGGCAATGTGCGCACCCAGACCGCATCGACGGCCCCGCTCTGGGTGAGTTCATTCGGATCGACCGGCGAGCGTCTTCGTTTGCGGGCAGGTAAAGAAGCGAACAAGCTGTCAGCGGAGCCCGGAAAGGTTCGAATGCGCCAAGCACCGAGGCCGGACCAATAGACCGAACTGGGCAGTCGCTGGAGGCGGGCGCCGGCGTCTCTGCCGATGATTCCATATTGCTCACCACCCGCTTTGAGCGCGTCCGCAAGCCGAATTTCCAATTCGCGAGCCTCGCTGCGCAGTTGAGCTTCGGCAGCATCGCGGCTCTCGAGCATGCGCATGATCCAGGGCACGAAAAGCATATAGCGCAGCCGCGTTTGAATCGTGCTTGTCCCGGGAAAGAGATGGTCGGCGATCGAGTCGCGTATGCTCCCGAGCCCCAGTTCGTCCCGTCCCTCACGTTCGTCCAGAAGAGCCATAATGCGGAGGGCTCGCTGCCGCTCCGCTTCGTCAAAATCGATCCAGGCAAGAGATGACATCCGACCTCCTGGCACCGCTCCGAATTCATGGAGGGTTAGCCCTACGCAATCTGGGTGGGCGCCGCGAATAGAAATTTGTATAATTCTTAAGGGCCGTGCCGATAGCACGTGCGATACAGCGATAATGTCAGATAGTCGCGCATACAAGGTGTCTTTCGTCGAGGTGAGGGCTGAAGCAGCGATCGGAGCGTGTGCGGCAAATATCGCTGCCAAATATATCCGACAAAATCTGCTCGTCGGACCGCAGTTAGATGTAGAGGTAGCCCAGCGCGCGATCTCCTGTGCTTTACGCCAAGACAAACTCGAGCCCAGTAACCCTAAACCGTCCGTCTCGTACCAATCCCCTTCGCAGGAGGCACGTCCTCGACTTGCGAAGAATTGCACAGAGCAACTGATTGGAGGTGGGCGGTAACATTCTTCAGTGGGACTTTCGTGCTTGGTATGGCCGCCTATCGCTTCGGCTCAGTTGCGGGCCTATCGGCGGCTTTGGCGACCAGATAGGTGGCGTGGCTCACAGACAGCATGACGGCCATCGTCGCGCCGACGATCGGCAGACCAGGAACGAGCACACCCAGGCTTTGGATCGCGAGCAGGATTTCCGGCGTTGGTAAGTTGCGGAAAGACGCAAAAATGGCGTGGCCGTACGTTACGAGCAGTCCAGCCGTGATCAGCACCATTTGTACCCGCGAAATGTCAATGCGGTCCGTGTTGCCAGCGTCTTCTCCGAGGAACCAGTCGGCGATCGAGGCGCTACGTTGGTCACTGCGGCTCTCGGTCGGCGTTTTGAAGAAGCCGATCTTGTCTGTCTCCCGCTTGGCATTCTCGATACCAAAGTCTGCCTCTGGTACCGAGCCCTTTAAATCTTTGATCCAAGCCGAAAGCATCGTCGTCGACAGCGTTATGCCAAGCACCGCCCAGATTCCCGATGGAATCTCAGGAAAAAATCCATACTTGATCGCAGCCGGCCCGGCATCGTTGGTCGCAGGCAGGAAATATCGCATCTGTTCGGCGACCAGCCCTGCATTGAAAATCGCAATCGCAACCACGCTGGTCAGCACCAGTATGGTCCAGAACGTCACCTGGGCCAGCGCGAGCGAATACCGGTTCTGGGGGCTGATCAGCACACCGAGCGGCGTTCCCGTGACGCCGCGGCCAAGCCCGACCAGCACCATGATGACGCCCACGATCATAAATGCAGTGGGCATACCGAGCGAAACGTTCTCGGCGGCATTGGTCGGAAGGTGCCAACCGAGCAGGAAAGAGAATATTGATCGAAGGTGGGTGCCGACATTTTTGCCGAACCAGCCGTCCTCCTGAATCTGAATCACCAGATGTTCGGAAGAGAATGCGAGTGCGGAGCCAAGTATAGTCATGCAATTGAGACTGTTGGCTCGATCGTCGCCCTCCAGCGGATCGAGGTTTTTCTGGCTCTTTCTCGCCGCGACCTCTTTGCTGGCACGCTCGGTCAGCAGCTTGACGCATTGCGGACCGACAACGGACCCAAAGGTATTGAGTTTAGCGCTGCGCAGAGCGTCGGCGTTCTTCTGCGCCTCTTCGCTTCTCGTCACCAGTACGCCGGCGGCGTCATACTTGGCTTCCTCCGCGGTCAGGCAATAGGCCGCGGCGGCCCCGGAGGTACCCTCCGGACAGTTCGGTAACGGAGGGCGGCCGGCGACGTTGACGAATTTGTCGATATAGCCCGGCTGGCGATTGCTCATCAGATCGTAGGCCTGACTGAAGCTGATCGCGGTCCACAGCAGATTGAAACTCGCGAGGAAAAACAGCGCACCGCCAGCAAGTCCTATTCCCCAGTTTGGGCTCTGATACCAGCGTCGTGTGCTTTTCGGCCTAAGAACGCCGAAGCCGGTATAGCCTGATACATAGGGAAGTTCGTCCTTGGCTGGGGTGGTGTTGGATTCGAACAACCGATAGGTGCGTGCGTCCCGGCCAGAGCCCGCGACAAAATCACCGCCATGGGTCGTGCCGGTTTCGGAAATCCATGCAACGGACTGTGGCGGCGCACGATCGCGCGGCGGCAGGCCGCTTTCGTTGATTTCCCAGAGAACCGCACGGTTCGGCAATGCCACGTCCGGTGGACCCCAGGTGTCGGCCTCGACAGCATTCACCGTCGAAGTCAGGGCGCTGTATGCAGCGACAGCCTGCGTCTCGTCGGTGCGTGGCGCCGGTTTGCGCGCAAAGCCATTGTCGAGGCCGTGTCGCTTGGCCGCGGCGGCCAGCTTGGCGATGACTGCCTCCAGTCGAGCGAGCGTCTGATCGCTGCGGTCCTTGGCTGCAAGTCCCGAGATCTCTCCCCACACGATCGCCAGTAAATCCTGATCGGCCACATCCGCCCCCGTTTGGCCCGTCGCAACATTCTAAAAGTGAAATCTTTGAAACAAAGCTTGGCAATGCGCCATCATTTATGATTGGATGGCAACATACAACCAAAAATTGTTGGCATATTTCGCCAACTCAAAGCCGACGCGGGGGCGTGGATGGCGGCGAGTATTATTTTATTTTCGAGAACCCAGGGCGATCTGACGGTCGAGGGCCTTACCCCGAACGATCCATTCCTGATCGAGGAAATCTCAATCAAGGCAGCACAGGCCACGGGCAGGATCAAGCTCAGTGGCGCAATCAAGATTCCGTCGCACGCCGGCACCGGAGGTTCGCGCGAATCCTATTTCGTGGCTGGCGGGAAGCTGAAGACCTGGAACGAAATCCAGGCCGACATCAAAAAGCTCCGGGATGCGGCCGATTTTACCGCGGCTGTTCTGGTTGAAGCTGCACGCAGCGAACTTTTGGCCGAGCTTTCGAAGCCCGTCGATCTATCTGCCGGTGGTGCTTACCTCGGTGTCAGCAGCTTGCCACTTTCGGCTGGAGCAACCTTCAGCGCCAATCTTAGCCTTGATCTCGTTGCGCTTGATTCCGGGCCGAACGATGATCCGTTCCTGACCGCGACACTTTCGGGAAGTGGTCAGGTGTTGACGGTCGGCGGCCAGGCTGATGCCGACATTCGGTTCGAATTGACCGTGACGCGCGACGATGTCGCCAACGCCATCAAGATGCTGCCTTCGATATCGATCCATCCGTTGCCGAACTTTCCGGCGCTCGACCTGCATTGGCCAAGGATCAAATGGCCGCAATTGGACTGGCCCTCGCTTGATCTCAGCGGACTGGCAAAGCTGCTCCGGTTCGATCTGCCGATCCCAAAGTCGCCGGTGCGCGTCGATTGGGACAAGGATGCCAATGGCACGTCTGCCCTGAGCCTGAAATTCAATGTCGATGCCCAGCGGCGGCTTTCTGTCGGCACCGCATCACCCTGCAACGGCAAGCTGATCTACGACGACGGCACCAACGCGCCGCCGGCAATCGCCGACATCGCCGGATTTTCGTTCACGCTGGCGATCGGCGGCAATCTCGCGGTTGCAGGCATCCTCACGCCGCAGGCAGTGACTCCCAAACTCCCGGCCACCGTGATCGATCAACCGGACCTGCTGACGTTCAAGATCGAATTCTCGGCGTCGACACTCACCATTCGGGCCCCCTCAGTGAATTTGTCGCAGCCGCAAGCTGCCGCGCTGGGCATCACCGCGACGCTCGATTTCCCGCGCATCGTCATTCGTGCCAAGAACGATCCGGCACTGCTGATTGCATTTCACGCCGCCTACGAGCAAAGCGTCGAGACCAGCGGCAAGACGTCAGGCCAATTGACGACCCTCGAGATCGTCGAACCCTATCCCGTCAAGCTGGTCACGGTTGCGGCGCAGAAAGCGGAAGACGTCGCAAAGCAACTGATTCGGTTCGCTTCCGCAATCCGTATGCCGGACAGCAGCTTTCCGGACCTCTCCGACCTCGGCAAGGTGCTGGATCGTATCGCCGACATGGTGGCTGCAGCCGTGCGCTGGCTCACGCATCAGGGCGGCTCGGTACGCAACCCGTTGCTCGGGGTCGCCGAGGCGGTCGGCGAGGTTCTCGCCAGACTGGTCGGGATGCTGCGCGACGCGATCAAGAAGATCGGGACCGGACCGGGGATTGCCCCGCCGCATCTGATGATCGAAGTACGCCTTGACGCGCGAACCTACGCGTTGCGGCAGATCGTTATCACGCCGGCGTGGGGCAGCTTGCCCACTACCGAAGTCTTTTCCGGGGAGGGGCTTGGCCTTAGCCTCGATGTCAAGGTGCCGTTGGTTTGGCAGCCATTGGTCGTCATCGATCTGGATGGACCGCCATCCGTAGCGCTGCTGATTGCGCCGCCCGACGTTGCCGCTGGCACGGGGCCATCCGCGACAATTGGGACGGACCTGTGGCTGGGGCACGATTCCGGTATGGAGGCCGTTCGCGACACCGATCTCCAGGGTAAGCGAGATGCCAAGCGGCTGATCCAGGCCGACATCAGGTTCACGAGCGTTGGTGCGATCGCGCTTATCCGCCTGGTCGACGGAGCGGTGCATTTCCTGCAAGCCTGCGACGCGCAGGTGAGCACGACGCCGATTAAGCTTCCGCCGGGGACCGGTTTGCCGCCGAACCTGACGGTCGCAACCATTTCAGGCGACATCACCTACAAGGGGGCGTTGAATTGGGGGAACGTCGACGCCACCGTTTCAGCGCAGACGGACCGGCTGCTGCCGTTCCTGCAGTCGTCGCAGAGTACCGATTCGGCCGGCCCGATGGGGGTCCTGAACTCAATCGGCCAGTACATCAAGGTTTCTTCGGCCCCCAGCAGCGTCAACTCGACAAGAGACGGCAAATTCGACCTACCGGTCCATGTCACGCTCAAGATCAATGATGCGAACGTCGATTTCGACCTGCACGTCAACATCGACATCAAGGATTTCAGCGTGCGCCTGTCGGGCGCGGACAAGATCGCGATTTTCGGCGATGCAAATCACACCGCCTTCAGCCTGCTCGGGCTCGACGGCAACATCGTCCTGGTCAAGCCCGGTGGCAACTGGCCGGCTGGCAAGTTTCCGTTCTTCAACCTTGATTTTTCAAGCGGCGACGCGCGGTTGTCGCTGGCGCCTGAAGCGCGGCTCGATCTCGCCTATGGCAAGGTCGCGAGCGGTGGCCGGGGTATCGTGTTTCATGTCGACGGTCTTGGCATCTCGCGCAGCGGGCTTGATCTCGATGCCAAGGTCGATCGCGATACGCCGGTGCAGCTGGCGGGGGTCGACATGCCCTTCAGGTTCGACAGCGGCGGTCTTTCGATCAAGCACGGACAGATTCAGGCCTTCTCGATCAAGGGATCGGGCCAGTTGCCGCCCGAACTGGTCGGCGAAGCCAACGCGACGGTCTCGATCTCGATGGGACGAGGCAGCGACGGCTCGCTGATCGTGCAGAGTGCGGAAGCCAAGCTCGACAAGGCCGGCGACCCGATCGTCTGCCATTCGACGCGGTTCGTGCTGACTATTTCCGCGCTCGGTTTCGAATTCCAGAACTTCGCAAGCGAGGGCGGCGGTTATCAATTCTATTTCACCTTGACCGGAACCGCCGAATTCCGCCCGGGGGAGGGCGAGTTCACCGACGGGCTTTTGAAATATCTCGGCAGCATCACCATCACGCTCGACAAGGCGCCGCTGGCGCGCGACTCGTCGATGCTGCTGCGCGCCATCAGCTTCCAGGTCGCAGTGGTCCCGCCGAAGCAGGTCAACTTCTTCAACCTGTTCAGTTTTGAACTGCGCGGCATCGGCTTTCACCCGTCTTCGCCGGCGTTCGGCGGCAAGCCCGCCTTGTCGATTTCCGGCCAGGTCAATTTCGTCGAGTCCGGCGACATCGTCAGCCCCAGATTCGATTTTCACGAACTATGGATCGCGCCGCCGAAGCAGGGCCAGTCCTTGCCGCAGATTCGCTTCGACGGGCTTACCCTTGGCATCAGGTTCGGAGGTGCGGCGTCGATCGAAGGGACGGCGATTGCGGTGGACGGGTCGCTGCCGAGCCTCTACGCGCCCGGCGCGCTGCCGACCGACGTCACCGTCAACGGATTCCTCGCTTCCGGCAAGCTTTCGATCAAGGGCTGGGGAGCGATGGCGGCGGCCATGGGCTTCCTCGAGCTCAGAAAGGACGGCGGCGATCTGCGCCGCGCCTTCTTCCTGTATGCCGAGGCCGACGATCTCTCGATCGAAATCCCGACTCCGATCGGGTCGATCTATTTGCGCGAGGTCGGCTTCGGCTTCGGCTACCGCTTTACGATCGCCGCGTTCAATCGCGCGGACAAGGTGACAAGCGTCAAGGATCTGATCAAGGTTCTTGACGACATCTCGAAGTATCAGGGCAATCTGGCGTCGATCAAATCATGGGAGCCGGAGGCGGAAGGCAACCGCGTGACGCTTGCCTTGCGCGGCCTGATCACGATCGAGAGCGCATCCGGCGAGACCGACTATGACGCCGATGCCGAGAAGGATCTCCCGAACCCGATCCTGTTCGACATCGTCGTCGCCCTGCGCAGCGACTTCACGTTCTTCCTGAACGCGCGGGTCTGGATCGCGCGCAACTATGCCGACTGGCATGATTCCAGCGTCAATGATTTCTGGCGCAACAACCCGACGCTGCGGGGCTACGTCTATCTTTCTGTGCCGCGCAAGGAATTCCTTGGACGGCTCATCGCCGACGGGACCGGCGATGTCGACGGCAAGCACCCGGAACTGCCGGCGCCGCTGGTCAAGGCGATGAAAGGCATTCGATGGTCGGCGACGACCTACATCCGGCCCGGCCTGTTTCACCAGGAGTTCGGCTGGCCGTATGAGCTCGGCTTCACGTTCGAGGAGAAGCAGGGCGGCGGCAGTTTCCAGATCGTCTGCTCGGGCGGGATGATCAATCGCATCGAGGACGGCGCGATGCTGTGGGGCATCGCCTTCCGCGCCAAGGGGTATGCGCAGTTCGGTGGCCAGGTCGGCGGCCGCTCATTCGGCGCGTCGGCGGTCGCGCGCGCCGATTTCTCGATCGATGCGAAGTTCATCGCCTATATTTCGGTCAAGCGCTTCAGCGACACGCTATTCTATGGCTCGATCTCGTTCGATGTCTCGATCGGACTGCAGGTTCGCATCTGGCTCGAATTCAGCGTCGGCTTTACCGACATTCATCTCGAAGTCGGCTTCTCGATCTCCTTGACGATCTCGATCGCGCTGGAGGCCGCGGCCACCCCGAACAGCATTTCGGCCCGCGGATCGGCGTCGGTGGGCGTCGGCGCTTTCGGCCGGCATATTCGCCTGGGTGTCGGATTCGCCGTCAACCCGGGGCGGCTCGACGAGGCCCGCGCCCGCGTCGAGCGCTTCATGCAGCTCGGTCTCACGACGTCGATGCCGGACGCCGAACAGGCGGTTGCGCCGCCGGCTCCCGAATTGCCGCGCGGTCCGCGCGCCGGCAGCGCCGACCAGGCCGCCGACACGGCGCTCGACAAGCATGACGCGCTCAACGCCAACGATCCGCCGATGCCGACCGTGCCCGGACAGGCCGCGCCAGTCCCGCAGGGGCGCCCGCTGCAGCCAACCGCATATTGGGCAATGCTGTTCCCGGTGGCCGGCAATCCGCAAGGGGCGGAAGAAGAATTCGTGATGATCTTCGTCCCGCGGGATCACACCGAGACGGGACTGACGAGTGACCAATTGCCGAAGAACAGGGGCGGCGAGGCCTTCTGCAGCTTCTATCCACCGCCGGTTCAACTCGATTCCTTGGTCAATGCAACTCCCGCGGCACTGAGCCTGGTGACGCGTGTTGCCCAGGGTGTGCCGCAGATACCCACGCCGCTGACCATCCAAAGGCTCGACCTGACCCGGGGCGAACAGCCCATCATCTTCGGCGCCGCCCCGATCGACCTGACATACAACACGGACTGGACGGTCGCCGTTTCCGGGTCCGACAAGATGGATCTCGGAATCTTTCTGTCACAGTGCTTCATCCGAAAGCCGAGCACGGCCTCGCCGCCGCCAAGAGTCCCTGGTCTTGCCGACCTCGCCGAGCCGCTGGATACGCAAATCAAGGCCGATCCGGAAAGGCTTCCGAACACGCGTGAAGCCGCCGCCCAGGTGCTGACCGATGCCGGCCGCGATCAGATGGCGCTCGGCATCGAGCTTCGC
The DNA here is from genome assembly GCF_056837965.1 of Bradyrhizobium ferriligni. Taxonomy (NCBI): domain Bacteria; kingdom Pseudomonadati; phylum Pseudomonadota; class Alphaproteobacteria; order Hyphomicrobiales; family Nitrobacteraceae; genus Bradyrhizobium; species Bradyrhizobium ferriligni. Next base: position 2,968 of record NZ_JBXEJO010000046.1, on the reverse strand, counting down.
GCGGCCAACGACATCGAGGAACGCCGGTCTGCCGCGATCGCAGCGCTGTGCGATTCTGCGGCCAAACTTGCGGCGGGAGGCCGCGGTTCGTGGAAGCTCGCCGCAGCTGCGGTGGGACTGGACATCCGCACGCTCGGCGCGGTCTTTGTCGTGACGAGGGCCGACCTCGACGTTCTGTTCAAGTCGTCGCCTGACGGGACTCCGCGCGTTGGAAACTTCAATATCGCTGCCGCGGCGAGCTCCATCCCGTCGTTTGAGGGGAACGTCCATCTGTTCAATTCGCCGGAGCGGATGTTCTGCGAGCGCGGGCCGCGGCTGGCCGAGCCGGTCGTCGAGGCGACGCCCAACGGCATTCGGCTCGACTGGGATCTCGAGCCGCCGTTCGATAGGTCGAGCGGCGTCTGGTTCGATCCCGAATTCGACCTGAAGCATTATCGCATCGAGCGCATCGTCACGCCGCCGGACGGCCTGAGCAGTCTGTCGAAGCCGATGCGCACCACGACCAAGGCCGCGGCGCCGATGCGCCTGGTACGCGATCCCGTCAGCGGGGGTTTCGTGTGGCGCTTTGTGCGGCCCAACGCCCAGTTCGTCGACGACCTGTCCGATCTCCCCGATGCGATGCGCCGCGCCATCCTGCCGCCGACCGCGGTGCCGGACACGGCGCCAGCCGGGCCGACCTCGGCGGGCCAGATTCCGCAGCCACCCTACGTGCTGCGCTATACCGTGGTGGCGGTCGATACCGCCGGCACCGATGGCGCCCCCACGCCGTTGGTTCTGCAGACCCGCCAGGTCCTGCAGCCGCGACAGGGCGTCCGCCGCGCGGTATTGCATTTCGAATACCGAGCCAAATCGGCGGACGCGGCCATGGTCGACGTTACGTCGCCGTCCATCAAACCAGCATTCACGCTCGGGATCGACGACGGCATCGACAATCTCAAGGATCGCGCCGTCCTGAAGGAGAACCGCAGTTACCGGTTGCGCGTGCGCATCGAGCAGTCGGTGCCGATCGGCCTTTATGGATCGGACGCGGTCAGCGACGCGAAGGCACGGCCGTCGGCGGCCGATTTCGCCCTCAAGCGGCCAGGCGATCCGGACGATTTCATCATCACGTTGAACAAGGGTTCGATCGCGGTTCCCGGCGGAAATCCGACGCCGCTCCTGCAGCCCAATTTCGACGACCCGATATTGGTCAATCGATCGGCCCAGGTGGGTTACTCGATCGACGATATGCAAGGGTTTTTGCGGGTGATCGGCGCTGACCGGAGTCCCCGTGATCGGCTCGACAACGGCCCGATCGGCGTTCGCTTTGCGATTCAGCCGGTGCAGGCGGCGGGCGAGGATGAGCCGCTGTGGTGTCCGATGGATACGTCGATCCTGATCGATATCGATGGTTCGACGGACAAACTGCCTGCGGTGGCCGCGCCAGTCGAAGTGTTCGAGCATCCGGTCAGGATCGATTCGGCGCCGCTGCTCTCTGAAGACATTGACGGCGATGCCGGCCGCGTCGTCGTGCTGCATCCGGCGGTGAAGGCCGACGCGACGCTGGCGCCGGCAACACTTTCGCAACTTATCGGCCGGCCGGCCAAGGACAGCCCGGAGAGCCCGCTGCAACGCTTGCGTGACGCCGCGCGCAGGGTCGGGACGCGCGTGCAGTGGAATGCAAGGCCTGCCGCAATTGAAACGGAGCTCGCTGACCGCAGTGCCAGGCGGAACGCGTCGTACTTCGGCGGCTACGATATTTTCGAGCTCGATGCCGCCGGTGAGGCGGAGGGGGCGACCGGCGCGCCCACGGCATTGGCGCTGCATTATCCGTTCAGCAAATCGGTGGTCGATGCCGATCCCGGCAACGCGTTGCGCTACAACGACAAGGTCGATCCCGACGACGAGACGGCCGGCGCGATCTATGTCGGCGGCGACCAGATGTTCGAGCTGGATGCGCTGAACGAGTCCGGCGCGGTTGCGAACGGACGGATACGGCTGATTTCGGCGGACGATCCCGCCAAGGCGTTGACCCTGGATCTGAAGGTTTACGTTCGCGCCCGCGGCTATCGGAAACTGATGGTCACGCATCGCGGCAGCGGAGCGGTTCCGTTCGTCGACGGCAAGCAGGTCGTTCTGTTCCTGACCTGTGATCCGCCGGCCAAGCCGGTGGCGCGGGTCCAGGCGCTGCCCGCCTCACTGGCGCAACTCGATCCCGCGGAGATCGTCGATTTCGCCAAGGTCGAGGCGCATTATCCGAGCGAGACGCTGCGGCTGATCGCGGCGGGCGGCGGAGGGCAGAGCGGCGGACGGCTGAGCGGCGGACGGCAGAGCAGTTGGTATTCGCCAGCCGAGTCGTTCCTGGTCTGGCCGAACCGCACCTTGCGCCGTTCGCTGTCGATCAATGTCGACGAGCCAATCCTGACCGAAATGCTGTCGAACGGTCGCCCGGAACGCATCTCCGTGCAGTTGAAGATCACGGACACGCTCAACGGCATGGTCCTTCATCCGATCGGCGGGCCGGATTCGGTCGATCGGTTCGCAAAATACGGTTACGACGAAGTGCTCGAACCGGGCCTGATGGCGCCGAACGGAGGAAAATGGACCGCAGGTCTCTTACGCGAATTTCTGCAAGGCCTGGAGTGGGATTCTTACGCTGCGAATGTGCGCGCGGCGTTTGCCGAGGATCCCGATCAGTTCCACAAGGCGACCATCACGCTCCGCGCGCTGAAGCCGTCCGGAACGGCGGGCGTTCCCGACATCGAGCTGGCCAGTGCGCAGTGGAGCATCGACCTCGATCCGCCGCTCCATCCCGTACTCGCCGACGTCATCGACTTCGCCAGATACGCGCAAGCGCCCGCGGGCGTGCGGCAATATCCGTCGTTGACGCTGGACGAGGGCGAAATGGCGCGGCTGGCGACGTGGCTTGCCGATCCGAACACCAACTTCGGATCGTCTGCCCGATTCTCGATCACCGGCTGGCCCGCCC